>JAGREF010000001.1 GCA_020446665.1 Sphingomonadaceae bacterium | reverse complement strand
GAAAGGGAGCGGAAAACTCCCACTCCCTTGTTATCCTGGCCAATGGCGGATTTTTGGTTGGTTGTTACGCTCAACCGATTCTCATCGCCGCGATGGGTGGTTCATAGGCATCGCCAGCTGCAACCGGCGGTTCGTATGGCTGCTCGGGATCGCCCGAATTACCGTTGGCTCCTGCCATCGCAGTGCTGGTCTGAGTGAAACTGTCGGTCAGCGCGCTGGCGAGGGCTTCCATCGCTTCCATGGAGGTCAGAGCCACCAGACTTGCAATCAGGCCATACTCGATCGCAGTCGAACCTTGCTGGTCGACGAGCAGGGCCTTCAAACCCTCTACAATCTGTTTCTGCCTGTAAGTCATGGTTGTAGTCTCTTGATCTCGCTGTCCCTTGGGTCACCTGTTCATTTCGATATATGCTGCTTTTGCACTTCAATTGTTAAACAGATGTGCGACAGGAAGCTTTAAGACAGGTTAAAATGCGGACCCGTGAAATTTTCGGATATACGGGAATCCGCCGCTTTTTAGGGTTAACATTGCGTATCACGTATGCGGCTGACAGTGCGTCAGATAATTAATCTTGCTCATCCCGAGTGACCGGAAAACCACTCTCAAAACGGGCGTGGAAACAGAGCGCGGGAACACGCTGCCTTGACCAGTTTCAGCTGGTCAGCGAATAATTACAACGCGTTATATTAGTGAATCGTGATGTGTTGCAGCCGGAATCAGCGCTTAATCAGGTCCGGTCCCTGTCTTTTTGACCATTTCCGAAGCGATAGATTCGAGTGTCCGCCCGCCTGTTTCCACCATTGCGAAGTGAACCCAGACCAACTGCAGCACCACCGGCATCACCAGTATCAGTGCCGCGGCAAAGACCCAATGCGTGCCCGCGCACCCAGCGATTGCCCCTTGGCGCGCGCGGCGCTGGGGAAGATTTCGCTGATATAGACCCAGATCACCGCACCCTGGCCGATGGCGTGAGCGGCAATGAAGGCGAGGATGACCTCGGCCTTGTAAAGACGGTTGATCGTCTCGGCCAAAGCACTGTCATAGCTGTCACCAACGCTGCCGACGGATGGCTCGATGCCGGCCTCGGCGAGGCGTTCGGTATACTTGATCGAGACATATTGGCTGCCACGATCACTGTGGTGGATCAGGCCGCCACGGTGGACAGGGCGCCGATCATGGATCGCCTGCTCGAGCGCACCGAGCACGAAGGCCACTTAAACGAACCCGGCCCATGTCGCGAAATAGGTGAAGTCCGAGACCCACAGCATGTTCGGCGCAGGCGCATGGAACCGACGGTTGACCTGATCGAGCGGACAGGGCGCGGCCTTGTCGCTCACCGTCGTCTTCACCGGCTTGCCCCGGATCACCCCCTGCAGGCCCAGTTCGCGCATCAGCCGCGCCACCGTGCAACGGGCAATATCGAAGCCCTCGCGCTGCATCTGCCGCCACACCATGCGATACCCGTAGATCTTGAAGTTGGCGTCGAACACGCGCTGAACCTCGGGCTTCATGGCCCCGTCACGCTGGGCACTTGGCGACAGACGTGAGGGATCACGACGCTGTGCCACGCGCTCATGGCAGGTGGATGGGGCGATCGGCAGAACCCGGCAGATCGGCTCGACCCCATACTCGCCCCGATGCGCATCAATGAAGCTGGTCTTCGCCTGAACGGGCGCCAAAGAGTTTAGGCTCGCTCCGCCTAAGCAAAATATGCGGACGCCTTGCGCAGAATCTCGTTGGCCTGGCCCAGCTCCCGGTTCTCGCGCTCCAAAGCCTTGAGCTTGTCTGCAACCTCGACCGGAACGGCGGCACGCTTGCCGCTGTTCACCTCGGCCTTCTTCACCTACTCCAGCAGCGTGTGCCCTGAGCAGCCAATCATGACCGCTATGGATGTGATCGCTGCCCACCGGGATGAATGCTCACCCTCTTGATCCAGCACCAGGCGGACTGCCCGCTCGCGAAACTCAGGGGCAAACCTGTTCGTCGTCTCGTTCATCCTAGTCCCTTCCTCTCAGGAGTTAGGGCCTCTGGCAATCCCGGGGCGGTTCAATCGGTGATGATCGCCACCCCGTCTAGGCACGCGCTCCAGACGCCCGCTTATCCGCATTCGATTCTCATTCATGTTGCACTGTATGTCATCCATCTCTCGAGAACGCTGCGAACATATCCGGGTGTTTCACGATTTCTTGGAATTCCGCCCGCTCGACTGACCGCTCCAGGGCCCGCATTGTAGGCAACAAGGGCATGATGAATTGCCCCGATACGGTCAAGCATCCGCCTTAGATGGCGGGCTCCGCCGTCGATACTCTGGGCAGGGTCATGCCAGTTGCCGACGCCCAGTTCACGAGCGGTTGCGGGCATCAACTTTGCGAGCCCAGCCGCTCCCGCTGGACAGATTGCCATCGGGTCGAAGCGCGACTCCTGCCAGACGAGCGCCTGCAACAGACGAGGAGTAAGTTGATAGCGTCCCTCTGCCTGCCTGATGAGTGGCTCGTAAAGCGCTTCCTTGACTAAACGGCGCGAAGACGATTGGGGGGCAAGGCCATGGAAGAAGCCGCAGAAAAGGCCGCGCTCGAATACGGCCTTGCTTGGGTTCGGCCGACGCTTGGTACCTATGTCAGCCATGACCTCGTCGAAGGTCTTGGTCGTTTCGTATGCATCCACATGCATCTGCAAAATCAAATAAATTCATAGGTCTACGGGTGATTCGAATTCGCGAACTTTGATGCTTTCACACCGTAATTCCTCGCCGAGCCAAGGATAACCGAGCAACCCAAGGGCTCCCTGGTCGAAGCCAAGAGGACTGGAGCGTTCGTTGCCGCTGAACGTTGGCTTACGCTTTCATCGGAAAAGAGTGCCTAGCGGAAATCCATGCATCGGGCGGCGAGAATCGCACTGCCGTTAGCAGGGCCGTAACCCAATCTGGGTTCGATGAAGGATCAGTTGCCAAGCCTTATGACGACTTCATCAATCTGTCCCGAAAAGGCCGGGCCTGCGGGATAATTCATCACACGGCGACCAGTGTCGTTGCCAATATCCATCGTCTCTCCAGGTCCCATGGTGAGGAAACTAACGCGTTCGATGCGACCTTTGCCGATCAGGCGATCACCGGCGTAGATTTGCATTGTGCCTGGAGACAGCAATTGTGCATCGTCAGGAACAAATCTGAAGCGGATAACGCCATGGTTCGCCTCAAGCGGCTCGTCTGCGCGGATCTCGAAACTGTCGTTGCGCGAGCTCGATGCGTTGTGAATCACCAGCGGCACGCCGTCTTCCACAGCGAAGGCCCAGCCTGCGAGCCTGCTTCCAGTGGCCATGAAGGCACCGTTGAGCGCGCGGTCATCAGCGGCATAGCGCACCGCGACTGTGAAAGGCCCTGCAAGACGCGGCTGTTCGGACCAGGCGATCTGAACCCGGTTGCCGCGATAGCGATACTTGCTCCGCGGCGGGATTGGTCGGCGCAGACGTGCTGAAATACGCGCGTCGAGATCGCCCCGTAACGGATAGACATCGTATTGGCGCGCCTCTCGGTCAAACAGAGCCTGCAAAAAAAGCAGGCGATCAGGATAGAGCGCGGCAAGGTCTGTCGTCTGGGAAAAATCATCGCGCAGATTGTAAAGCGACCAGCTGAATTCTGCCGGCTCCAAGGAAGAGCGGCTCTGCCATGGCAAGCGGCCGGGATTGGTCGAAGCCATCCAGCCATCGTGGTAGATCGCCCGATTACCCAGTAGCTCGAAATATTGGGTGTTGCGGCGATCGGGTGCTGCGGGATTTGCCAAGGTATAGGCCATGCTGATCCCGTCGAACGGATCCTGGTTCACGCCATCTACCACGCGCGGCTGGGGTATGCCGATGATGTCCAGCAGAGTTGGCGCAATATCAATCACGTGGTGGAACTGGCTGCGGATTGTCGCGCCATTGGTGATGCCTTGCGGCCACGAAATGACAAGCCCGTTGCGGGTCCCGCCAAGGTGCGATGCAATCTGCTTGAAGAGCGGGAAGGGTGCGTTCGTTGCCCATGCCCAGCCTGCGGGATAGACCTGATATGTATCCGGCCCACCCATGCGATCAATATTGGATAGCTGTTCCTCAAAGCCCTGATCAGGCTGGCCGATCACAACCATCAGCTCGTTCAGGCTGCCTTCGGGCCCGCCCTCGGCGCTGGCGCCGTTGTCACCCTGAATGAAGACAATGATAGTGTTGTCGATCTCTCCACTCGCTTCGAGTTCGTCAAGAATGCGTCCGAACTGGTAATCCTGGAAGGCCAGCTGGGCGGCGAAAACCTCCATGTAGCGGGCATAGAGCCGCTGGCGATCCGGAGACAGGCTTGCCCACTCCGGAATCACATCGGGTCGCGGGGATATTAGAGTGCCCGGCGGAATGATCCCGCGAGCCAGCTGTCGCCGATAGGTTTCTTCGCGAACTGCATCCCAACCTTGGTCAAATTGTCCGGAAAATCTGGCGATCCAGTCTGCAGGTGCTTGCTGCGGCGCATGAGCAGAACCAGTTGCATAGTATAGGAAGAACGGCTTGTCGGGATGATCGGCATCGACCTGGCGCAGCCAGTCTATGGCGTGATCGGCAAGATCACGATCGAGGATGTAGTCAGCGTCCGCATCGTCCAGCACGACACGGCTGGTGCCATGGAACAACGTGGGGCGGAACTGGTCTGTCTCCGAACCGATGAAGCCGTAGAATTGGTCGAAGCCCTTGTTAGTCGGCCAATGGGCGTAGGAGCCGGATTCGGCCGTATCCTCGTTGGGGACATTGTGATCCTTGCCCATCCATGCAGTAGCATACCCATTGCCTTGAAGGATGCGCCCGATGGTAGCGGACTCTGGTGGAATGATTCCATTGTAACCGGGGAAACCCATCGCGACATTGGTAAGCGCGCCGGTGCCCACCGCATGATGGTTTCGCCCCGTCAACAGCGCAGCGCGGGTAGGGGAACACATGGCTGTGGTATGAAAGTTGTTGAAAATCGTGCCGCGCTTCGCCAGCCGGTCGAGGTTAGGAGTAGGCACCGGTCCGCCAAAGGTGCTTGCTGCTCCGAAACCAACATCGTCGGTCAATACGAGCAACACGTTGGGGGCATCCGCCGGGGCCTGCACAAGCGGAGGCCAATAAGGAGCGGCATCGTCTAGCGACGGCGCAATGGTGCCTTGGTATTCTGGTGTTGGAATGGGCAGGGTTGTGCGGTCGAAATCTTGGCCGGTCAGCGGTGCAGAGCCGATCAGCATTGCCAACCCGCCCAGAAGCCATGAACGCCATCCCTTGCAAATGGTCATCAGCCCTGCTCCACTTTCCTTTTGCCTTACCCTGATGTGCGTTGACCTTCAGTCGGCATCCCAAAGGACATGCAGTGCATCGGGACCGCGCATGTTGAGGCCGCGGATCTCGGGCTTCGGATAGTCCGGATCAAAGCGCAGGTTGGGCAGTTCAAGAATCTCCTCCAGCGCTACTTCCATTTCCGTCAGCGCCATATGCATGCCCATGCACATGTGCGGGCCGAAGCCGAAGCTGAGCAGCGGCCGCATCGGGCGCTTGAGCCACAGGCGATCAGGATCTTCGTACACCTCCGGATCGCGGTTGGCAGAGGCGATGGAACACAGCACGGCAGTGCCCTTGGGAATGGTCATGTCGCCCACTTCCAAGTCGCGCGCGGCGATACGAGCAACTGCTCCGGCGGTGGGATCGCGGCGCATCGTTTCCATAACCGCCTTGGGCACCAGGCTACGATCCTGACGAACTTCTTCCAAAACATCGGGATATTCGAGCAGCTGCACCATCATGTTGGCAAAGCTGCGCGTGGTTGTTTCACCGGCGGCCAGCAACAACATGCGGATGAAGTTGGCGATGTCTTCATCGCTGAACTTTTCGCCCTCGTGTTCGGTCGTCATCATGTAACCAAGGATGTCGTTGCGCATTTCTCCGCGCTCGCGGTATTGCTGCACGATCGGTAAGACTGTTTCGTACATCGACTGGCCTGCCACCATCGATTGCGGAATCGTGATCTTGGCCACTTCGGGGTCGGTCTGCGGTGCGGCAACCACCTGGATTGCCCAGCTTGCCAGATTGCCCAGCAGATCCTCGTTATGCGGAAACCCGAAATAGGCGTACATCGCCCGAATGGGGAAGGGCAAGGCGAATTCGCGCAGCAGGTCAGCCTTGCCATTGGGACGCAGTTGATTGACGAATTCGTTCACCACCACCGGGCGGATCAGCGTGTCCATCAGCTTGCGGATCTGGCTGCGCATGAAAGGTTTCTGCAGCGTCTTGCGATATTTGGTGTGCTGTTCACCATCCATGGCGGTCAACAGCAGATTGTCCACCGCAGCGCCAAACCCGTCACCCACGATGTGGCTCTGCCAGTCGTCCGGGTTCATCAGGACCGAATGGATATCGTTGTAACGATACAAGGTCACGACGGGACGGCCCGTCATCATGTAGTCAGCCATGCTGGGAATACTGTTTTCCTGCAGCAAGTCCCCATGGGCAACGGGGCACTTCGCGCGCTTTTCCTCAAACATGGGATAAGGGTTGGCCGGAGCAGATCCAGCATAGCCATTTGTTACTAGAGAGTAATCCTTGACCATCTGGTCGAGCATGGCGTCATATTTTGCGGTCATATCGCTTCCTAATCCGCTCTCCCGGTGCAGGGGGGGAGCTTTTTCCGATTCCTGATCCCAGATACCGCCATCGGGAGACCGATGTCCAAAGGTCGGGTTTGACGCGGGTAAAGCCAGATGCAGGCTTGCCGACACCTATCGCAGGAAAGGGACCGGTTGGGTCAGCCGGCAGTGATTCCACTGTCGGCGGTATAGCACGCACCGTGCACCGAACGGGCGCGGTCCGATGCCAGGAACAGCAGCGGCTCAACGATGTCTTCGGGCTGGGAAGGTGGCCGCAGTCCGATGTAGCGGCTGATGAGCGATTGGTCGGCATCTGCGGGGAATTGCAATGTCTGGACCATCTCCGTCAACATGCCGCCAGGGGCCAGCGCGTTGATCCGCACCGGCCGGTGCATGAATTCCATTGCCAGCGATTTGGTCAAGCTCAGCAAGGCAGATTTGGTGGCCGCATAGGGCGCCGTATAGGCCTGGCCGAGGAAGGAAGCTGTTGAGACCACGTTAACGACATTGCCTTCTGCTTCGATCAGATGCGGCATGGCCGCCTGCATCATGAAAAATGCGCCGCTTACATTGGCGGAGAAGAGCCTGTCCCAATCTTCCTGCGTGACTTGCTCCAATGCGTGAAAACGCAGGATGCCTGCCACGTTGCACAGCACGTCCAGTCGCCCGAATGCCTCGATGCCCCTGGCAACGGCTGCCCTGCAATTGGCCGGATCGCCAAGATCGCCTGCGACGATGATGCATTCTCCGCCTGCTTCTGTGATCGAGGCGGCGGTTTCTTCCAGACCCTGCTGGTTAAGGTCGATTAGGCACAGTCTTCCGCCTTCCTTCGCAAAGCGGATGCTCGCCGCGCGGCCCAGGCCGGAGGCTGCGCCGGTAACTGCGATGGCTTTGCCGACAAATTCGCCAGTGCTCATTGATCTTCTCCTGCTTCAGGGCGGATTGTGGGCGAGATGGCTTCGTAAAGATTGGCCGCCATATCCTCCATCGAGAACGCCTCGCTCATGTTCATTTCGCCGCTTTCGACCAATTTGGTCAGCTGGGCGATTGCGCTTTCCGGATCATCGGTGTCCAGCGTGTAGATCGCCATATAACGCTGCACCGGCACGCCCTCGGCTGATGGATCCCTGGGGCGGAACCGTTGTGCTGAAACAAATCCCGGGACCGCCACAACATCAGCAAGATGCTGGTTGGTGTACCAGTCGTTGTATTCATCATCGCGGCCAGCAACGGGTTTGCTCAGCACAACATAGACATGTTGGGGCATGGCTGCTCCTGCGGAAAAAATTGTCGTTACTGACAGAGTATTCTGTGTCGCACCTTAGGTCACGGACTCATTATGCCGCAACCAAATCCTGATTGAGGCGAGTTGGACTGATGCGAGGAAGTTGTCATCGCGCTTGTCGTATCGTGTGGAGACAGCTCGGAAATGTTTGAGTTTGTTGAAGAAGCGTTCAATCAGATTGCGATACCGGTGAAGGATCGGGCTGAACGCCAATCGCCTGATGCGCTGGGGCATGGGCGGGATATTGGCGAAAGCGCCTTTGCCCGCAATGGCCTCGCGCAGCTTGTCGGCATCATAGGCGCGGTCGGCCAGCAGGATTGAGCCGGGCGTCAGGCTGTCCAGCATCAGGTGAGCACTGTGCCTGTCATAGGCTTGCCCTTCGCTCAGCTCGAGGTTGATCGGCAGACCCTGGGCGTCTACCATGGCGTGGATCTTGGTGGTCAGGCCGCCGCGCGAGCGACCCATGCAACGGGATCGGCCATCTTTTTTTTGGGCGTTGGCGGCATCATGTTGATCGCATGACCCCGCTTCCCGGAGGCAGGTCTGAGGTCAATGGCGGTTCGAAGCAGTCCAGGAACAGGCGCATACCGTTTCGGTATGAGGGCCATGCTGGGTGCCGGGCTGCTGGCCATGGCGCTGCCGGATGGGCTGTTCGCGCAGGAAAGCCAGGCTGCGTGGCAAGCTTATGGGCCGGTTGATGAGCAGGCCAAGACTGAGCGGCCGGAGCCTCCGCTGGCTATCCCGGCAGAGCTGGACCGCGCGGCATCGCTGGCAGCAGAGACGCACCCGCTGGTAGGCGGCGCACAGGCTGAAGCAGATGCGCTGGAGGCAGAGACGCGCAGTGCAAAATGGGCGCGCTTTCCCAGCCTGTCAGTAGAGGCCCTGGCGGCAACCTCAGGCTCAAATGTTGCGGATCGTGACGGGTTGGCGCTCAATGCAGCGCTGGAACAGCCGATCTGGTATGGTGGCCGTATCAGCGGCGAGATTGACCGGGCCGAGGCGAACCAGCTGGCCGGGGAAGGGCGGGTCGAAGCGGCACAGCAAGGCATCGTCTTCCGGGTGATCCAGGCCTATTACGACTATGCCATGGCGGAAGAGCGCCTGTCTGTCCTGCGTTTCAGCCTGCGCCAGCATAATGAGCTGCTGGCGAGCATCGGGCGGCGGGTAGAGCAGGAAGTGTCGCCGCGCGCGGATTTGACTTTGGGCCGTTCGCGTACCGCGCAGGTGGAACTGGACCTCGCAACCGCAACCGAAATGCGCGACAATGCGCGCACCCGCCTGCTGGAACTGACAGGCGGGGTGGAAGTCGATCCGGTCCTGCCGCTGCCGGACGTAGCAGACCTGTTGCCGCCCGAAGATCTGGCGCTGGCAGAGGCAATGGCCTGCGATCCCAATCTGGGGGTGCTCACCCATCTGGTCACCGCCGCCGAAGCCCAAAGTGATGTCGCACGCGCGCAATTGCTGCCGCAGCTACTGCTACAGCTGTCACAGAACGAGATTACCGGTGCCCGCGCTGCCCTTGTCCTGCGGATGCGGCTAGGCCCCGGCGGTGCGCAGCTGGCCTCTATCGAAAGTGCCGATGCGCGGATAAAGCGGGCGCTGGCAGAATATGGCGATGCGGAGCGGCAAGTGCGCGAACAATTGCGGAGGGACTACATCGTTATGCGCGCAGCCAGAGCCCGGATCGACGCTGGCATCCTTGCGGCTGATGCCGCCGATCAGATCGTGGAGAGTTACCGGCGGCAATTTATCGCCGGGCGGCGCAGCTGGCTGGATGTGATGAACGCCGTGCGCGAAGCAGCCAGTGCGCGCCTGACTGCCAGTGATGCGCGGGTCATGTCGGCCATGGGCAGTGCCCGCATCCTTGCCCGTACATGCCGTTGGCAGCCGGTAATGCCGGAAGCGCAGCCATGAGCGATTCCAGCCTGATAACAGCGATTGAGCGCTATGCCCGCGCGACGGACAAGCCGCTCTCCCCCCAATGGCGCGGGGAACTGCGCGGGACAGAGCTGCCCGGTGACAGCGCTGGCCTGGCGGTGCTGACAGCTGCACTTGGCTGGCCAACTCCGCGGGCAGTCACAGCCCGGCCGCGACCTGACCAGTTCCCGCTGCTCGTGCATGATCCCAGCAAGGGCTGGGCTGTGGCGCGGCAGTGGGACAGCGAGAATGCGCTGGCACTCGCCGGGGAACGCGGAACGCTGGCACATCATTCCGAACAGAGCTTCTTCGCGCTTGATCTGCCCGATCCGCTGGCCACAGAGGAAGGCGGCGCGCTGGCGATCTTCTGGCGGGCGATCAGGCGCCGCAAACAGCCACTGGTCATGGCCGGGCTGGCGACGATTTTCGCCAATCTGCTCACACTCGCGACTTCGCTCTATTCGATGCAGCTTTATGACCGGGTGATCCCGCTGGGCAGTTTCGATACGCTGCTGGTGCTGAGCGTGGGCGTGGCCTTTGCACTGCTGCTCGATCTCAGCCTGCGGTCCTTGCGCGCTGTGCTGATCGAGCGGGAAGCGCAGGATATTGACGCGGAAGTGAGCGAGTTTTTCTTCGCCCGGGCGCAGGCTATCCGGCTCGATGCGCGGCCGCCGGGAATTGGCACGATGGCGGCGCAATTGCGCGGGCAGGAACAGATCCGGCAGGTCCTGTCCTCCGGCTCGCTCTTCATGCTGGCCGATCTGCCCTTTGCGCTGCTGTTCATCTTCGTGATTGCCGTGATTGGCGGGAAACTGGCGCTGGTCCCGATCATCAGCCTGCCGCTGGCATTGATGCTGGCCTTTATCCTGTCCCGCATCATCCGCAAGGGGACCGATCGGGCGCAGGTAAGCGGCAACCGCAAGAACGGGATGCTGGTGGAATCGCTGGATGCCAGCGAGACTGTAAAGGCCAATCGCGGCGGCTGGTTCATGATGGGCCGCTGGAACCGGCTGGTGCGCGAAATCCATCATTATGAAATGCCGGTGAAGAAAGCCTCGGCAGTGGCCAGCTCGCTCTTCTCCACGCTGCAACAGGTCGCCTATGTCGCGATTATGGGCTGGGGGGCCTATCTGGCGGCGACCGGGCAGATCACCACCGGCGCGCTGCTTGCATGTTCGATCATTTCCGGGCGGATCAACGGCCCCTTGGTCGCCCAGTTGCCCAATCTGATCGTGCAATGGGGCTATGCACGATCTTCGCTCAAGGCGCTGGATGGTATCCTCGCCCTGCCGCTGGATGTAGCGAGTGGGGCAGGGGCTCTGCGCCCGGAGCGGATCGAAGGCGGTTACAAGTTGCATGAAGTGAGCTTCGCCTATGGCAAGGGCACACAGCCCGCGCTGGATATTCCCGGCCTGCTGATCCGCCCCGGCGAGCGAGTTGCGATCATTGGCGGGATCGGATCGGGCAAATCGACGCTGCTCAAACTGCTTTCCGGCCTCTATGCTCCGCAATCGGGCCATGTGCTGCTGGGCGGGCTGGATCTGGGGCAGGTGGCGGAGGATATTTCGCGCCGCCATATCGGCTATGTCGCGCAGGATGCCCGGCTGGTGAACGGCACTCTGCGCGATAATCTCGCCATGGGTGTGGGCGATGTGACCGATGCAGAGATCATGGCAGTGGCAGAAAAGACGCGGCTGACCGGGCTGATCGCATCACGGCAGGAAGGGCTGGCTCTGCCAATTCAGGAAGGGGGGCGGGGCCTGTCCGGCGGGCAGCGCAGCCTGGTAGGGATCAACCGCCTGCTGCTGTCAGATCCCAAGGTCTGGCTGCTGGATGAACCCACGGCGTCGCTTGACCAAAATACGGAACTGGCCGCGCTTGATGCGATAGATGCAGAGCTGGACAAGGATGCGATCCTGGTGATGGTGACGCACAAGCTGCCACTGCTGGCGCGGTTTACGCGCGTCATTGCCATGGCCGGCGGCAAGATCATCCGTGACGGCCCGACAGCAGAAGTGCTGCGCGATATCATGCCCAAGGCACCGCCGGGGCAGGGCAGTGGGCCCGCGCGGCCGGTGAGCGGATCCATAACGACAACCATGGGCGGAAGGCAGGCATCATGAGCAAGGCGCTGCGCCCCGCACACTGGATCATCATCACCATCAGCCTGACGCTGATGGGCTTTGTCGCATGGGCCAATTGGGCAGAGCTGGATCAGGTCACGCGGGCACCCGGCAAGGTGATCCCATTCGCCCGCGTGCAAGTGGTGCAAAGCGAAGCCGGCGGGTCGATCAGCGCCATCCATGTGCGCGAAGGGGACCGGGTGAAGGCGGGCCAGCTGCTGGTTGAACTGGACACGGTGCAGCTCACCGCCAGCGTCACAGAAGCGCGTGCGCGTGTTGCCGCGCTGCGCAGCCGGATGGCGCGGATTGATGCGGAGCTGTTTGACAAGCCGCTGTCCTTCCCGGCCAGCCTGTCAGACTATCCCGAATTCACCTCCAACCAGCGCCAGCTTTATGCCCGCCGCCAGGCCGCGCTGGATGCAGAAGTGCGCAGCCTGCAGGCGACGGCACGGCTGCAACAGGAAGAACTGAACCTCAACCTGCCGCTGCTGGAAACAGGCGATGTTGCGCGTTCCGAAATCATCCGCATGCGCCGCGCCATTGTCGAAACACAGGGGCGTATCTCCAATATCCGGGCGCAATATGTGCGGGAATTGCAGACCGAATTTGCCCGCACAGAGGAAGAGTTGGTCGCCGCCGAGCAGACACTGACCCAGCGCGAGGACAGTTTGAATGGTGCCCAGCTTGTCGCCCCGACCGACGGTATCGTGAACTATGTTCGCCTGACCACGGTTGGCGGGGTTTTGCGGCCCGGTGATGAAGTGCTGCAGATTGTCCCCACGGGCCAGCGCCTGATCGTTGCGGCGCAAGTGCCCCCGCGGGACATCGCCTTTGTCCGCACGGGCCAGCGCGCACGGGTGAATTTCGATGCCTATGACAATGCCGTTTATGGATCGGGCGAAGGCAAGGTGGTGTTTATCAGCCCCGATACATTGTCGGAAGAAGCCGCAAATGGCGCGACCAACACCTATTACCGGGTCAATCTGGAGGTTGACACCGCTACGATGCGGCCGCGCAATCAGGGCGAACGCATCGACTTGCAACCGGGCATGACTGCGACGGCAGAAATCCTCACCGGTTCACAGACCGTGTGGGAATATCTGACCAAGCCGATCCTGAAGACCACGCGCCAATCGCTGCAGGAGCGATAGGCGCGGTAGTCTGGATCCTCAGGCAAAAACTTCGTGCTGCGGCTCGACAAAGCGGAAGGAGGCCATCGGGTCCGGCTCTCCTGCCGGGTTCAGGATTGCCGCTTCGAACAGCGCAAAGGCTTCCGGCTCCATGACGTCAAAGCCCTTGGCGCTATCTTCCTGCCCTGCCGGGAACCAGCCTGCCCATATGCTGGAGTCAAAGCCATTGGCAGTCAGGAAGTCGATCACCTGTTGCTCTGACTGGTAATTGGCATAACGGATATTGCCATCTGCGTGCATATAGGCGTGCAAATAGGCGGTGCCGTCATTGAGCGCGAAATAGACTTCTTGCAGCCCATCGCCATCATAGTCCCCGGCGCCGAGAACGCGGACGATATTGTTGATTTCCAGATCGTTCTGGAACCGGCGTTGGCTATCATGGTCGCTGCCTGCCACTACGTCACCGCTCGCCACCAGCGGGTCGATATAAATGCCGGCCACGCGCGTTTCACCAGCCCAGCCATGATCGTCAAAATAAATCAGCCCGTCTTCTGCCGTGCCAATTGTGGCAAAACGGCCAATTTCCGGGTTGACCAACACCTGATCGACATCGCCATCGCCATTCACATCGGCCGCGCCGATCCACACCCATGACCCGTCGCCACCCAGCGCATTCCCGTCAAAATCGCGGATATTGCCCATGGCCGACTGGTAGCCGGAACTGTCATTGGCATCGAATGTCACGGAGATACCCGTACCGGGCAACAAGCGAATGGTCTCGTCATCGAACTGGAGATACTCGACCGCTGTCAGAGTGTCTGTGCCATCCGGCCCGGAGACTTCGAACACTCCACTTGATGTTTGGGTGACGGTATAATCAGCACGGTTGCCGCTCACCACGGCTGTGTCGATATTGCCGCCGCCATTGATCGTATCATTGCCAAGGCCACCGGTCAGGATATTCGCGCCGTCATTACCGGTAATCCGGTTCCACAGGCTGTTACCCGTGCCGGACAAGGCATCACCTCCCAGCAGGGTCAGCATTTCAAAATTGGCGCCCAGAGTATAGCTGACGAAGGACTGGACGTGGTCATTGCCGCCGCCCACGTCCTCTATGATACGCGTATCGGCATTGTCGATGCGATAAGTATCGTTGCCCATGCCACCGCGCACTTCGCCGAACAGATCGCCGCCTACCCCGTCATAGAGGTCATTGCCTGCTTCCAGCAGGATCGTGCCGAAAATCCGGCCGCCAGCATTGTTGTGGACTTCGTCATTGCCGGCACCGAGCAGGATGGCCCCTTCAATATCGCCGGTATTCATGACGATCTCTGCCAGCGGAGCAGCCGGGCTGGTATCACGCACCCAGATCGCAACATCGGCGCTGATCAGCCCGCTATTTTCGATAATTCGCGGGGCAACGCTGTTGGTATGTTCCGTCAGGACAATGCCAATAGCTGCCAGTTCGGATGACGGATCATTCAGGACATAGATCGTCCCGCCATTGGTGAAGCTCCCGCCACCATATTGGCGCCAGTCAACGCCAATGGCGTTCACCGGGGCTTCGACATAGATCAGGCCGCTATTGTCAAAGCCAGAAAACGGCCCCAGCGCGACGCCGACCGCGCCATAATTGCTGAGCACCTCAATCGTGCCGGTGTTGATGACCTGACGCGTTGCGGTAACGTCATATCCGTTGAGAACACCGGTGGCGTAACCATCAATCGCGCCGACCCCGAAATAGCCATCATTGCGGAAATTCACGCCCTG
>JAGREF010000252.1 GCA_020446665.1 Sphingomonadaceae bacterium | reverse complement strand
TATCCTCGATCCGCAGCAGGAAGCGCCCGCCGCGTTCTCGCGCCAGATCATGCGCAATAATCGCCGCATAGGCATGGCCGAGATGGAGCGAACCATTGGGGCTGGGGGCGAAGCGGGTGGTGATCATTACGCTCTGCATAGCGACTTTTCACCCGCCGCGCCGCGCCATTCCCGCAAAATCGCTGTGGATTGCGCCTCTGTCACAGACTTGACGCCTGAATCGGCAAATGCTCATTTCCAGTCAATCAGGGAGGAACGCAGAACGTGTTCAAAGCCGAACTGATCGAAAGAGCCGCCCAGTGGCGCAGCGCCGGGGATGACGCGGGGAGAGATTTGCAGTCCTGCCCCGCGCTGGTGCTTAATGCGGACTATACGCCGCTATCCTATTACCCGCTCAGCCTGTGGCCATGGCAGACCGCGATCAAGGCGGTGTTCCTCGACCGGGTGGTAATTGTGGAAAGCTACGAGCGGCAGGTCCACTCACCCAATCTCGACATGAAAATCCCCAGCGTGATCGCGCTGAAACAATATGTGAAGCCCAGCGAATTCCCCGCTTTCACCCGCTTCAACCTGTTCCTGCGTGATCGCTTTGCCTGCCAATATTGCGGCAGTGAGAAGGATCTGACCTTCGACCACGTGATCCCGCGCCGACTGGGCGGGCGCACGACATGGGAGAATATCGCCACCGCCTGTGCCCCCTGCAACCTCAAGAAAGGCGGCCGCACCCCGCAACAGGCGCAGATGCAGCTGGCGGTAAAACCGATCCGCCCAACCAACTGGCAATTGCAGAAGCAAGGCAAAAGCTTCCCGCCCAACTATCTGCACGAAACATGGCGGGACTGGCTGTACTGGGATATTGAGCTGGAGGCGTGAGAGCATGGCGAACCCATCCCTGGTTGCATAACCTGCTCTTGGCTGCATTCTTGGCATTCTTGCTGATTGGCTTAATCGGCCTTAACCAGCTGAGATTAGACCGCGAGATTTCTGATGATTTTGTGCCGGTTGAAGCGACCATCACTGGCTTTGGAACCGACAAGAGTGATTCAAGCATTCCACCTGGAATCGCGGTAAGCGCCAGTACTGATGATGGCCTTGTCGGGCGAAGAGTGGTTCCAGCCAGTCAGGTCAACGGCTGTCAGGTTGGGAATCGCATAAATGCTGAAAAGAGGGGTATCCAACTCAAACTCACTCCCTCACCTTGCTCCACGGCGAATTAGGTCACCGCCGCCCTTTCCCTGAACTCCGCACAATCCCACTCCCCGCTGTCCAGCACTGCTGCCAGCGCATCCACAGCGCGCCAGCAATCCTCGAAGCTGACATAGGCAGGTGCAAAGCCGAAGCGGATAATGTCCGGTTCGCGGAAATCGCCGATCACGCCGCGCGCGATCAGCGCCTGACAGATGGCATAGGCTTCTGCGTGGCGGAAAGAGAGCTGGCTGCCGCGCTGCATGGAGTCTGACGGAGAGACGAGCTCCAAACTCCCACTACCCTTCAGGGGAGGGAGTTGGGGGGTGGGGGCTGTCAGCTTGGTGGCAACATGCCCCTCTCCCTCCGCGCCTTCGGCGCTCTTCCCTCTCCCCTGAAGGGGAGAGGGGAGTTTGTCCCCCACACAACCCAGGAAAAACGCGCTGAGCGCCCTCGACTTGGCCGCAAGCCGTTCCATCCCGATCCCGGCGATCAGTTCCACCCCCACTTCCAGCGCGGCGAGGCCCAGGATTGGCGGAGTTCCGGCCAGCAAGCGATCCACCCCCGGCGCGGGAGCATAATCGTCGGAGAAGGCAAAAGGCGCGGCATGGCCCATCCAGCCGGTCAGCGGCTGAGCCAACGCATCATGGTGCCGCTCTGCCACAAAGGCATAGGCGGGCGCGCCGGGGCCGCCATTGAGATATTTATAGCCGCAACCGACCGCGAAATCGGCGTTGCAGCCATTGAGGTCCACCTCCACCGCGCCGCCGCTATGCGACAGATCCCACAGCACCAGCGCGCCCGCATCATGCGCCGCGCGGGTAAGCGCAGCCATATCGTGCATACGCCCGGTCTTGTAATGGACATGGGTCAGCAGCAGCAGCGCCACATCCTGATCCAGCGCAGCTTGCAGCGCATCCGCCTCGGCCAGCCGCCGCTCAGCCAGCCCCTGCGCTTCCAGCCCGGCAATCATGTAGAGGTCCGTCGGGAAATTGCCCGGTTCAGACAGGATCACATTCCTGCCCGGCCGCATCTGCAAAGCCGCCGCGATCAGCTTGAACAGGTTTACACTGGTGGAATCGCAGGCGATCACTTCATGCGGCTGTGCGCCGATCAAAGGCGCGATCTTGCCCCCGACACGCTGCGGCGCGCCGATCCAGTCAGCTTGGTTCCAGCTGCGGATCAGCCCCTCACCCCATTCCTGCGCCACGACTTGCGCCACACGCGCCTTCGCCGCCTTGGGCAAAGCGCCAAGCGAATTACCATCGAGATAGATCACCCCTTCAGGCAGGTCGAACAAATCGCGGCACTCGCGCAAGGGGTCTGCCGCATCCAGCCGACGGGCTTCGTCGAGTGTTGTCATGGCAAGTCCCGCAAGATCGCACGCACTGGCGCGGCATCGCCGCCCGCAATCGCCAGCGGCAGGGCGATCAGCTCATACCGACCCGGCGCAATGTCATCCAGCACCAGCCCTTCCAGCACGCGCATATCCGCCTTCAGCACGGCCTTGTGCGCATCCATGCTTTTTGACTCCTGCGGGTCGATGGATGACGCGTCTGTGCCCACCAGCTTCACCCCCTGCACCGCCAGCCATTCAATGGTTTCCGGCGCGATGGCGGTGAAATCCGGGTCCCAGGCATCATGCGGGAAGCTGTCATAGGTGCGGAAGAGCACGCGATCCGTGCTGTGCAAATGCGGCAGATCACCCACCCGCACTTCGCCTTTGCAGCTCCGCGCATCGACCACGAGGCACTCGCCGATATAGGGCGCCAGCGCGACCGAGGCGATATCCGCGCCATCCGCCGCATAATGCAGCGGCGCATCGGCGTGGCTGCCTGCATGGGTCGAAAGCGTCAGCGCAGAGACATTGACCGGCGAGCCAGCCTCCATCTGCCATGTCCGCGCAGCGGCAAACTCCGTATCGCCCGGCCAGACCGGCAAGCCCGAGCGCAGGCGCTGCGAAATATCCCGAATCTTTCGGCTCATATCGCTGTTCTGACAGAGAGCAATTCGGGGAAGAAACCCTGTTTCAGCACTGCCTCCAGATAGGGCACACCCGCCGTTCCGCCCGTACCGGTCTTGAAGCCAATTATCCGCTCGACCGTTTTGAGATGGCCGAAGCGCCAGCGCTGGAAATGAAACTCCAGATCGACCAGCTTTTCCGCCAGCTCATACAGGTCCCAATGCGCATCGGGATCGCGGTAGATCGCCGCCCATGCGGCTTCGACTTCAGGGGAGGCTGCCCATGGGGCAGTCAAATCCCGTTCCAGCACGCTGGCGGGCAGACTGAACCCTCGCCGTGCCAGCAGGCGCACCGCTTCGTCATAGAGGCTGGGCCGCGTCAGGTCCGCGCGCAGCCCGGCCGCCACCTCTGGCGTTGCTTCATGCATCGCGATCATCGCCGGATTGCGGCCGCCCAGGATGAATTCCATCATCCTGTATTGCGCCGACTGGAAGCCCGAACTGTTGCCAAGGAAAGGGCGGATTTGCGAGTAATCATGCGGCGTCATCGTCGCCAGCACATCCCAGCTGGATATCAGCTGACCTTGTGCCCGGGCCACGCGGGCGAGCATCTTGAAGGATGGGCGCAGATCATCCGCCGCGATCCGCCGTCGCGCTTCCTCCAGCTCGTGCAGGCACAGCTTGAGCCACAGCTCGCTCGCCTGATGGACCGTGATGAACAGCATCTCGTCATGCGCATCGGAGGCAGGATGCTGCGCCCCGAGAATACGATCAAGATCGAGATAGGAGCTATAGGTAACGTCTTGCGCCATAACTCCGCACTAGCGCGAAGTGGTGGCGAATGAAACTACTCCCCTGAGGAACGTGATGCTTATCCCTCGATCACGCGGCTGGCCGGGTGATGCTTGTCGAGATGCTTCTTCACGA
>JAGREF010000251.1 GCA_020446665.1 Sphingomonadaceae bacterium | reverse complement strand
CCGGTGCCGGTCTGCGCAATGCCGAGCAAATCCTTGCCCGCCAGCACATGCGGAATCGCCTGCTGCTGGATGGGGGACGGCGTATCATAACCTTTAAGCTCAAGCGCTTGCAGGATGGGGCGCGAAAGCCCCAGTTCTTTGAAATTGGTAGTCATAAAAACTCGCAAATATGCGACAGCGCGCAGCGGCCCATGGATGGAGCGCGCGCGAAATCGCGGGTGTCAAAACGACCCGCGTGAATTGGGAAGTTCTTTAAAGAAACAATCCGAAGCGCGGCCGGGGCGGGTTCTGTTTTTGCCGCCTGTTCACGCTGCCAATGGCGCTTCGATGAGGCGCAAATGGGCGCGAAGACCCTAAAAGTCAATCTTTTTCGCAGGTGCAGCAAAGCCCTGCCACGCCAGCGTTCGCTTTTCAGCAAGGTTTTTGCCTTAGGTCGAAAGTGGGAAGAAGGGCGAAACACCGTGATCGAAGTCGAAATCCAGAACGAGACACATCAGACAGAGCTGCGCATCAAATGCATGGCTGTGCCACGCATTGGCGAAGGTATTCGCCTGCGCGAACCCGATGGCTTCTGGGCCAGCTATGACGTGCTCGACGTGTGGTACCAGCAAGCCGATTATGGCAAGGTCTGGGTGCCCTATCTCCATGTCCGCATGACCCCGTCTGACAGCGTGACAGAGCCTTCTGCCGCCAATGATGCGCTGGAACAGGAGTTCGAACCATTCAGGGCCTGATCAAACGCACGCCGCCCCAGCCGGGGCCGAATTCAGGTGCCCGCACCGTGGGCACGATCAACGAACGCGCCGATGTGGCCGCGCAGGTCAAACCTGCTGCGCCTGCCGTGCGCCGCTGTCTGATCGTGGATGACAGCCGCATGATCCGCCGCCTGTCGCGCGATATCATCGCCAGCCACGGCTATCAGGTGAGCGAAGCCGAAGATGGCGAAGAAGCCCTCGCCCGGATCAAGGCAGAGGGCATGCCCGATCTGATCGTGATCGACTGGAACATGCCGGTGATGACCGGCCTGCAATGCGTAAAGGCTCTCCGCCAGGTGGCGGGCAACACATGGCCGAAGATCATGTTCTGCACCACCAATGACGACCCGGCGGACATCCACAAAGGGATCGAAGCAGGCGCAAGCGACTGGGTGGTAAAACCCTTCGACCGCGCGGCGATGGAAGCCAAGCTGGAGAAGATCGGGGCGATTTGAGGCTGTCGATCAGCCTTCACCAAGCGCCCCTTTCCACCATTCGTCATTGCGAGGGACCAAAGTCCCGAAGCAATCCAGTGCGCCACGGACTGTGCTGGATTGCTTCGCTACGCTCGCAATGACGAGGGATGGAGGGTGGACTTAACCCAACCCCGCCGCCTGCAACAGCGCGCTCGTGCTCGCATCGAATTCCGCCGCGCCTGCTTCGATGTCCTTGGCCATTTTCTTGCCCAGCTCCACGCCGAACTGGTCGAAGGGGTTGATCCCCATCAGCACGGCATTGGCGAAGGTGCGGTGTTCGTGGAAGGCGATCAATGCGCCCAGCGTTGCCGCGTCGAGATCGTCGCACAGCATGGTCGCGCTTGGCCGGTCGCCGGGAAATGCGCGGGCCGGGTCTTTGCCGTCTGCACTCATGTTCCCGCCCGCCATCAGCGCCGCCCCTTGCGCGAAGCAATTGGTCAACAGGATACGGTGATGCGCCGGGTCAAGCTCGTCCCCCGGCGCGATGCTGGCGATGAAATCCACCGGCACGAGATTGGTACCCTGATGGAGCAGCTGGAACACGGCATGCTGACCATCGGTGCCCACCCCGCCCCATGTGATCGGCGCCGTCGGGCCGGAAACAGGCGTGCCGTCGCGTAGCACGCATTTGCCGTTGCTCTCCATCTCCAGCTGCTGGAGATAGTCGGGGAACAGGCCAAAGCGTTCGTCATAGGCGAAGACGGCCCGCGTCTGGCAGCCGCGCAGGCGGGTGTAATATTGATCGGCAAAGGCGGCCCGCAGACACAGATTGGCGCGGCCATCCGTGTCGCGGAAATGTTCATCCACTGCGCGGGCACCGGCCAGCATTTGTGCGAATTCGTCCCAGCCCACCGCCATGGCAACAGGGAAACCGATCGAGGACCACAGCGAATAGCGCCCGCCCAC
>JAGREF010000250.1 GCA_020446665.1 Sphingomonadaceae bacterium | reverse complement strand
TCGCGATCATATTGCGCGTCAGACCTATCCGCCGCTTCGATGATCAGCAGGCCATAATGCCCCGCCTGCTCCTGCAACCCTGAATGGCTGTGCCACCAATAGGTGCCTGCTTGCCGGATCGGGAATTCATAGGTGAAGCTTTCATGCGGGCGAATGCCGGGGAAGCTGACGCCGGGCACGCCATCATATTGGAACGGCACCAGCAAGCCATGCCAGTGGATCGAGCTGTCTTCGTCCAGATGGTTGGTGACGTTCAGCTTGACGTTCTGCCCTTCTTTCAGCCGGATCAGCGGCCCCGGAACCGTGCCATTGACGCAAAAGGCATGGCCGCTGCGCCCGCCAGTGGAAAAGCGACCGTGGCCGATAGCAAGGTCAATCTCTTTGCCGGAAAGCGTGCCGAACCCCTTGGCCACATCCCCCATCGACATGCCGCGCGCCCAACCCGGCATGGGCAAGGCAGCCGCAGCCCCCAGAGCGGCAGTGCTGCGGATAAGCTGGCGACGCGACAAGGACAGTTTGCGTGTTGGCATTTTGTGCTCTATACATACCCCCTAGGGGTATTGGAAGGGCAGAGCATGAACAACGCCACCGATCGGGCCAACATCAACCGGCTCAAACGGATTTCAGGCCAGGTGCAAGGCGTCGCCCGGATGGTAGAGGAAGGCCGCTATTGCATCGACATTCTCAACCAGATGCAGGCCATTCGCTCCGCCCTCGCCCGGGTGGAAAGCGAAGTGTTGAAAGGCCACGCCGCCTGCTGCGTGGCAGAAGCCATTGCCAGCGGTGACGAAGCCGAACAGCGGGCGAAGTTTGACGAATTGATCGACCTGATGGAACGCCAGCGGCGTTAGGTTACAGGCGATCAGACTGTGGAAATGCCATGGCGGCAACGTCATGCCAGAGCACCGCATATGGGATGCTCGATTGATCTGCCACCACACGCCTCGCTATCAAATCACCATATCGCTCGACATCAGACCGACAGGGTCTGTATGTTCACGAGCCATAGGAAGGACCTGCCCATGAAAATCGCCCGGTTGCGCATTGCAGTGATACAAGCCGCCGCAGCCTTTGCGATTGCGGCTAGTCCTGCCCATGCGGATGAAAAAGACTGGGCCAACGCAAGCGACATTGCCCGTAATGGGCTGGTGCTTGCAGCACTGGGCGTTCCCATTGCCAAGGGTGACAAGGAAGGTGCCCTGCAGGCAGGTGGCAGTCTCGCGATCAGCAAGGCGGAAAGCTGGGCGCTCAAGGAAGTAATCCGTGAGCGCCGCCCCGACGGCTCAGATTACAAGAGCTTTCCCTCCGGACATACCACCGTCAGCTTTGCAGCGGCGGCCACGCTGCACAATCGCTATGGCTGGAAGGCGGGTGTCCCGGCCTATCTCGCCGCCGGTTTTGTGGGTGTTGCGCGCGTAAAGGCTGACAAGCATCACTGGCATGACGTTCTGGTTGGCGCAGCATTGGGCGAAGCAACAGGGCTGCTGATCACAAGCAAGCGCGACTCCTCGGTTCAGCTCGTGCCATGGGCCGAACATGGCGGCGGCGGGATCACATTTGCTGCCCGTTTCTGAGGGAAAAAGACTGTCCGCGCATTGGCATCGTTCCGCCTTCGTTCTAGTGCCTGAAGAGTGACTGCCGCGCTTCCTCTCCCCGCCCTGCATGCCAGCCATGCCGGCACATGGCTGCGCGATTCCAATGGTGCGACGCGCGGATGTTCCAAGGGGGAAGCGATCATGGCCGCGGCGGATACACCGCTGCTGCTGCTCAATGCACCGCTGGTGGCGAGCCGGCTGGGCTATCCCGATCTGTCGGGGCTGGACCTGCTGGAACTGTTCGCCTTCATCCACCCCGCGCGATTTTGCGTACCCACGCCCAAGGGGCTGGCGCATGCGCTGGGGCTGGACGAGCCCGCCAGCGACGACGATGTGCCCGCTTTGCTGCAACGTGCAGCGGGCAAGCTGCTGGAACACTGCGAGAGCGATGACTGGGCCGAACGCGAAGGCGCGTGGAGCGTGCTGCAATCGCTGGTCAAGATGCGCTGGCCCTGGGCCGGACTGCTCAGCCCGCATATTCGCAGGCCGGACAAGGCCGAGCGCTGGCTGTTCGCCCGCCTGCCCGAATGGGAGGAAGCACCCGAACGATCGCCCCCTCGCCCGGTCGCACTGGATGCGGCAGCAGTTCAGGCTCAATTGGCGCGCCTGACCGGCGCCGGGGCGGAGCAACGCGAGGGCCAGCGATCCTATGCCAGCGAAGCGGCGCATATTTTCGCCCCGCGCCCAAGGGACCATGTGCCGCACGTTCTGCTGGCGCAGGCGGGCACGGGGATCGGCAAGACACTGGGCTATCTCACCCCGGCCTCGCTGTGGGCAGAGCAATCGGGCGGCACGGTCTGGGTGTCCACCTATACCAAGAACCTGCAGCGCCAGTTGCGGTCGGAAAGCCGCCGGGCGTGGCCAGAGAAACGTCTGGACGGGTCACAGCCCGTCGTCGTGCGCAAGGGGCGGGAGAATTATCTCTGCCTGCTCAATCTGGAAGACGCATTGCAGGGCGGCTTTGGCGGGCGGGCGGCGATCCTGGCGCAACTGGTGGCGCGCTGGGCCGCCTATACGCGCGATGGGGATATTGTCGGCGGCGATCTGCCCGGCTGGCTGGGCAGCTTGTTCCGCAAGCGCGGGATTGCCGCTCTCACCGATCAGCGCGGCGAATGTGTCTATGCCGGGTGTCCGCATTACCGCAAATGCTTCATCGAACGCTCTGCCCGGGCGAGCGCGCAGGCGGATCTCGTGATCGCCAATCACGCGCTGGTGATGGTCAATGCGGCACGCGGGCGCGACCATGCCCAACGCCCGACCCGCATCGTGTTCGACGAAGGCCATCACGTGTTCGAAGCCGCCGATTCCACTTTCGCCGCCGCGCTGACCGGGCAGGAAGCCATCGAATTGCGCCGCTGGATAATCGGCCCGGAAAAGAAATCGCGCGGCCGCCGCAGGGGCCTTGCCGCGCGGCTGGCCGATGTTGCTTCCTATGACGAGGATGGCGGCAAGGCTGTGGAAGCGGCGATCACCGCTGCCGAAGCTCTACCCGGCGATGGCTGGTTGCAGCGGATCAATGACAATGAACCTTCCGGCCCCATCGAAGCACTGCTCGGCGCGGCCCGCACACTGACCTATGCCCGCGACGAAAGCGGCGGGCAGGAAGCTGGCTATGGCATAGAGACCGAAATCGCTCAGCTCCCCGGCCATTTCATCGAAGTGGCGCAGCAGGCCGCCAGCGCACTGTCCGCGATCCGCATCCCGCTGATGCGGCTGGGCTCGCGGCTGGAGGCTGTGCTGGAGGATGCACCCGACTGGCTCGACGGACAGGGCCGCGCCCGGATAGAGGGTGCGCGCCATTCGCTCGGCTGGCGGGTCGATCTGCTCGCCGCGTGGGAGGCCTTGCTTGACCGTATGGGCGGCCCGGCCGATCCGGAATTTGTCGATTGGCTGGCGGTCGAACGCTCTGACGCGCGCGAATTCGATATCGGCATTCACCGCCACTGGCTCGACCCGATGAAGCCCTTTGCAAGGGTGGTGCTGGAGCCTGCCCATGGCGTGATGCTGACCAGCGCAACCTTGTGCGACCGGGGCGCAGAGGGGCCGGACTGGGAGGGCGCCATCGTCCGCTCCGGCGCACCGCATATTGACGTCAATCCGCGCCTCGCCAGCGCAGACAGCCCGTTTGACTATGCCAATAATGCCGAAGTGCTGATCGTTACCGATGTGAAGAAGGGCGACATTCCCTCGCTAGCTGGAGCCTATGGCCGGATTATCGAAGCCAGCGGCGGTGGTGTGCTGGGCCTGTTCACCGCCATCCGCCGCCTGCGCGCCGTGCATGGCCGGATCGCAGACCGGCTCGCGCGCGACGGGCTGCCGCTCTATGCGCAGCATGTCGATCCGATCGACACGGGCACGCTGGTGGATATTTTCCGCGACGATCCGCGCGCCAGCCTGCTCGGCACCGATGCTTTGCGCGACGGGGTGGACGTGCCCGGCCATTCGCTGCGCTGCG
>JAGREF010000249.1 GCA_020446665.1 Sphingomonadaceae bacterium | reverse complement strand
CCAAGCTGGTGTTCTTCTTCGATGAAGCGCACCTGCTGTTCGATGATGCGCCCAAGGCGCTGGAAGAGAAGATCGAACAGGTCGTGCGGCTGATCCGCTCAAAGGGTGTGGGCGTCTATTTCGTCACGCAGAACCCGATCGACATTCCAGAAGACGTTGCCGGGCAGCTGGGCAACCGCGTGCAGCATGCCCTGCGCGCCTTCACCCCGCGCGACAAGAAGGCGATCAAGGCCGCGGCGGACACATTCCGCATCAATCCTGATCTCGATGTGGAACAGGCGATCACGGAATTGCGGGTGGGTGAAGCGCTGGTTTCCACGCTGATGGAAGACGGCGCGCCGTCCGTCGTGCAGCGCACCCTGATCAAGCCGCCGCGCAGTCGGCTGGGCCCGGTCACGCCCAAGGAACGGGCGATCATTGCTTCGATCAGTCCGGTGGAGGGCAAATATGACGAAGCGGTGGACCGGGAAAGCGCAGAGGAAATCATCGCGCAGAAAATGGTCGATGCTGCCGCCACGGCTGAGGAAGTCGAGGAAAAGGGCGAGGAAGAAGTGCGCAAGCGCGAGCGTAAATCCACATCCATGTGGGATGGCCTCGCCGGGAAAGCGGCCAAGGCTGCGGCAGGTGCTGCTGCTGCCAGCGCCGGGTCAATCCTCGCCAGCAAGCTGCAGGGCAAGAAGAGCCGCGCCAACCCCACCGCCACGGCTGCCAGCAGCGCGGCGGGCACAGTGGCGGATGAAATCGGCAAGGCTATCGGTATACCGGGCATGGGTCGGTTCGCGCGGAACCTGATTGGCGGGCTGATGCGTTAGAGCGGCAGGCGCAACTCCGCGCGCAACCCGCCTTCCGGACGATTGCTGAGCACCAGCACCCCGCGATGCTGGTCAGCGATGGCGCGGGCGATGGCCAGCCCGAGGCCGGCCCCGCCGGTTGTCCGGTTGCGCGAGGCCTCGCCGCGCGCAAAGGGCTCCATCATGGCATCGATGCGGCCTTCGGGGATGCCGGGGCCGTGATCTTCCACTGCCAGCACAGCCATCCCCCCGTCGCGGCTAGCGCTGACCTCAGCCGATCCGCCATAGCGTACTGCGTTGGAGACGAGATTGCGCAGCGCGCGTTTGAGCCATGTGAGATGTACGGGGGCGGCAAGACGCGGAGAATCGGCCAGCGTCACCGGCTCGCCCATATCCTCGAATTCCTCGACCACGCTGGCGGCCAGCGCTGTCAATTCGGCATTTTCCGACGGGCCATCGCCCTTGCCGATCCGCGCGAGCGTGAGAATGTCATCCAGCGAGGCGGTGATTTCCTCGATCGTCGCCGCCATTTTGGCCCGCTGATTGTCATCCGGAACGGATTCAATCCGCACGCGCAAGGCGGCCAGCGGGGTCTTGAGATCATGCCCGATGGCACCGAGCATGACGTCTTTCTCGTCCAGCAATGCGGCTATCCGGGTCTCCAGCGCATTATGCGCTGCGATCAGTGTGCGAATATCTTCCGGACCATCGGGCGCGATCTGCCCGCCGGCATCGCGCGTGGCACCGAAATGCTCGATCCGCTGCGCCAGTTTGGCCAGCGGGCGCGTGACCCGGCGCAGCAGCAGAGCCAGCAAGCCCACCAGCACGAGATAGGTAATGAGCGTCTGGATCACGATCCCGCTCAGGAAACCGCGCTCCCGCGGGCGTTCGACCACGCGCGTAACCAGCCACGGCCCCCGCGCATCGCGGCGCAGCGCCGCCAGCACAATACGTGACGCCTGCCCGTCTGGCCGCAAGTCATCGCCCCGGCCGCCCTCTCGCGGGCCGCGCAAGGGGTCACTGTCGCGGCGGATGGTCGCCACGACCAGTTCCTGCACAGCGACATCTTCTTCCAGCAGGATTTCGCGCAGCGCCGCTTCGCGCCGCTGGTCCCGCATGGATTGCATGATCGGTGGGAGGGTTTCGAGATAGCGCAGGCGATAGCGCCGACCTTCGCGCCGGTCTTCATCGCGGCCTTCATCCCGCTCTTCCAGCTCGCGCCGGGGTTCGCGCAGTTCCCCGGCAACAAAGCGGAAAGCGACCGTGTTGAGCAGCATCCCCTCGCGAGCACGCTCGCCTGCACGCCACAGCAGCACACCGGCAAGGGCCTGAGCCACCAGCAGCGCCAGCGCCACGATCAGCAGCATCTGGCCAAGCAGGCTTCGGGGCATCAGGCGCATCGCCAGTCAGCCTCGCTCTGAAGCGACGCGGCGGACATCGGCGGCAAAGCGATAGCCGCCACCGCGCACGGTCAGGATCAATTGTGGATCGCTGCGATCTGCTTCGATCTTGCGGCGAAGACGGCTGACCTGATTATCGACGGCCCGGTCGAACAGATGGGCTTCGCGACCCTGCACCATGTCGAGCAGCCGATCCCGGTCGAGCACTTGGCGGGGGTGATCGAGAAACGCCTTGAGCAGGCGAAATTCCGCCGTGGACATGGCAACTACCGCGCCATCTGGATCGGTCAGGCGTTGTTTAAGCGGATCGAGCTGCCAGCCTTCGAATTCATACAGGGCGGTTTCCTCTGCCGCCGGGGCCGGGCGCTGTGCGCGACGCAGGACAGAGCGAATGCGGGCCACCAGCTCGCGCGGCTCGAACGGTTTGACGACATAATCATCCGCGCCGATTTCCAGCCCGATGATGCGATCGGTCGCTTCGCCTCTGGCGGTCAGCAGGATAACCGGCAAACCCCTGGCTTCGATAAGGTGGCGGCAGAGCGACAGACCGTCCTCGCCCGGCATCATGATGTCGAGCAGGACAAGGTCGGGCTGGAAGTCGAGCAGGGCAGTACGCGCAGCCGCTGCATTGCCTGCTTCGCGCGTGACGAACCCCTGACCGGAAAGATATTCGGCCAGGGGTTCGCGCAGGCTTGGTTCGTCATCGACCAGCAGCAGGCTGACAGGGGTGGTCTCACTCATCGTCCAGCGCCTAGGCCAGCTTGCGGCAACCGATCAAGCCGGGAGCTCAGCCTTCGGCCTTCGCACCGCGGCGCTGGCGCATCTTGTCGCGCATCGCCTTGTGCGCAGCCTGGCGCTCATCGGCGCTGATCTGGCCGTCCTTGTTGGCATCCACGTCAGCGAAATGCTGAGCCACGGCAGCGTCGAATTCCGCGCGGGTGACAGATTGGTCGCCATCCTTGTCCGCCATGCGGAGCATCAGCATGGCCGGGCCATGACCGCCGCGACCGCGCATCTTGCCGCGCTCACCACGTTCGCCACGCTCACCGCGTTCTGCACGATCGCCGCGCTTGCCGCGCCGCTCGCCCATCTTCTCGCGTGCTGCGTCCATTTCTGCCTGAGAAATACCGCCACTGCCATCGGTGTCGAGGCGGGCAAAGCGCTTTGCTTCGCGTCCGGCGCGGGCGGCATCCATTTCGGCCTTGCTCACTTCGCCGTCACTATTCGTATCGATTTTAGTGAAACGTTCCGCCTTGCGCGCGGCGCGATCTTCGGAATTGATCACACCGTCGCCATTCACATCCATGCGAGTGAACATTTCCGATGCACCGGCATTCATTTCAGCGAGGGTCACTACCCCATCGCCATTTGCGTCGGGGCCGCGCTTCCCCTCCTTGTAATTGTCAGCATAGGCCGCGCTGGCGCCGCCCAGAGCAAGGGCCGCAGCGGAAAGGGTCAGAGTCAATCTGCGCATCTCGGAATCTCCATCTCTCGAAAAAGGAGGGCTGCGACGGTGCCGGAGCGGAAGGGGGGAGGAATTGGCTGGCACCGCCGCAACCCATGGCCTTGTTCTAGCTCTCTCTTGTCGCAGCTTTATGCCCGATTCCCGGAGAATTGTCGCGCTTTGTATCAGCCCGACCTGCCCGTTCATCAAAGCGCAAGTCAGCAGAGCAAATCAGCGCGGGCGGTGGAGCGTTCCCAGCCCGGCAGTGATGAACAGCACCTCAGCCTCGTCAGCGACATTGGCCGTGTGCCACACACCCGCCTGGTTGATCGCATAATCCCCCTTGGCCAGCGTGATCTTGCGCTCAGCCCCATCCACTTCCTGCACCAGCTCAATCTCACCGGCAATGCAGATCACCACTTCGCTGCCATGCGGGTGGACTTCCCAGCCCGGCCAGTCTCCCGTGAAGCGATGCAGCGCCACCAGCCGCCCCTCCGCCCCGTCCTTTTCATGGCGGGCGGTATAGGATTCGTACCAGTCGATCCCGCTAAAGGGTGGCTGCGCCTCTGACTTGGCCCCGAGGCCGAGATGGAGGAAATTCTGCGACAGGTTCAGCGGGTCTTTGCTCATGCGGGCGGTGCATAGCAGAAAGCATTGAGCTTGTTACCATCCGGATCGCGGAAATAAGCGGCATAGAAACCATCATCGCCGCGTGGCCCAGGCGCCCCTTCGTCGCGTGCGCCATTATCCATCGCGATGCGATAAAGCCGGTCCACCTGCGCCGGATCCTTCGCAGCCAGCGCTACCATCGTGCCATTGCCATGCGTCGCCTTTTCGCCGTCCCATGGCTTTGACAGGGCAAGACCGGCGGCAGGATCATCCATCCGCCCCCAGGCGATGAACTGGTCAAACTCCATCATCCGGCCATAACCCAGCTCTGCCGCAATCGCGTCATAGAAAGGCGCATGCGCCGCAAGGTCATTTGTCCCGAGTGTAACGTAGCCAATCATAATGCTTCTCCATGCTGCGAGTCGCATGGAACATTACAGGAACATTTGGTGGCCCGCAAGCAGGCGCAATCTCAAAGCCCTCCCCGAAAGAGGGGGCTTTTTCATTACCTCACAAATGCGCGCAGGCTTGCTCCAGCCATACGAGTTCATCGCCTGACAGCTGCGATGAGAGCACCTGCCACACCTTGGCGTGATAGGCGTTCCACCACGCCCGCTCTTCCGGTGTCAGCAGGGACAGCTCTACCAAGGCCCGGTCAATGGGCACGAAAGTGAGCGTTTCAAAGCCGAAATATTCGCCTTCCGCCCCGGCAATCTCACGCGGTTCAACCAGCACGAGATTCTCGATCCGGATGCCATAGGCACCCTGCTTGTAATAGCCCGGCTCGTTGGAGAGGATCATGCCGGCCAGCAATTCCTGATCGGTCCCGGCCTGCCCGCCGCGGGCCTTGGCGATGCGCTGCGGCCCTTCATGGACAGAGAGGAAGCTGCCCACGCCATGCCCGGTGCCATGGGCATAATCGACCCCCGCCTGCCACAGGAACTGGCGCGCAAAACTGTCCAGCTGGCTGCCTGCCGTGCCCGCCGGAAAGATCGCCTGATCGATGGCAATATGGCCCTTGAGCACGCGGGTGAAGCGATCCTTCACTTCGGCGGGAGGCTCACCCGGCCCGATCCACACCGTGCGGGTAATGTCCGTCGTCCCATCGGGATATTGCCCGCCCGAATCGCACAGGAACACGCTGGACGGCGCAATGGCGAGATTGCTTTCCTCATCCACCCGGTAATGCGGCAAGGCGGCGTGCGGCCCGGCGGCGCTGATCGTATCGAAGGACAGATCGCGCAGCAGGCCGGTTTCCTCGCGCAGCGATTGCAATTTGGCCGCTGCCGAAAGCTCGGTTTCGCCGCCCTTGGGTGCTTCGACCGAGAGCCAGCGCAGATAGCGGGCAACCGCTGCCCCGTCGCGGTGCTGCGCATCGCGGTGGCCCTGCTGTTCGACCGGGTTCTTGATCGCCTTGGGCAGCATGGCGGGATCGCGTTCGGCCACCACTTGCGCCCCGGCTGCTTCCAGCGCGGCGAAGATGCCCGCCACGCAGCTATCCGGGTCTGCCGCCACCCGCTTGCCAGCAAGCCCCGCCAGCGCTGGTTCGAAATCCACCCGTTCACGGACTGTCACGGCATTGCCCAGATGCGCGGTCAATTCCGGCGTGATCTTTTCCGAAGCGATGAACAATTCCGCCGTGCCATCGGCATGAGCCAGCACATAGGACAGGGCGACCGGCGTGTGATCGACATCCGCCCCGCGAATATTGAGCAGCCAGGCGACCGAATCGAGTGCGGCAATCACGACCGAATCCAGCTTTTCCGCCTTCAGCCAGTCGGCAATCGCGGCGCGCTTTTCCGCGCTGGACTGGCCCGCCAGATCATCCCCATGCACGATGGCAGGGGCAGCAGACGGCTCTGGCTGGTCCGACCAGACAGCATCGATCGGATTGCCAGCGGTGGGCACCAAACTGCCGCCAATCTTCGCCAGTGCCTTTGCCGCAGCTTCCGCCCAGCCCTTGGAATGAAGCCATGCATCATAGCCGATAACCGCCCCTTCCGGCGCATTCTCACCCAGCCACTGGGCCGGGCTGGTGGCAGGGACAGACTGATATTCGAACAGCTGGCCATCCACCTGATCGCGCACTTGCACCGTATAGCGACCATCGACAAAGATCGCGGCCTTGTCCTTTAGCACCACTGCGCTGCCCGCCGATCCGCCAAAGCCGGTGAGCCAGGCCAGCCGCTGGGCATAGGCGCCGACATATTCGCTCATATGCTCGTCAGAAATGGGGATCACGAAACCATCAAGCTCGCGTTTCGCCAGTTCCTTGCGCAGCGCATTGAGCCGGGCTTCGTGAGTTTGCATCAGCATGGGTTGCTTATCCTTTCGTGTGCATCATAGATGCGAGTAATGACTGATAGCACAAGTGCCCGCCCGCCCGTTGCGGCAAAAAAGCCCCATAGTTTCACCCATCACGGCATCACCGTGGAGGATCCCTACGCATGGTTGCGCGATCCCGGCTACCCCGAGGTGACCGACAGCGAAGTGCTGGCGCATCTCGAAGCGGAAAATGCCTGGTTCGAAAGCCGCATGGCTGGCCAGCAGGACCAGATCGATGCCTTGTTCAAGGAAATGCGCGCCCGGATCAAGGAAGCGGACAAATCCGTCCCGCAAAAAGATGGCAACTGGCTTTACTGGATCGAATTCGAGGAAGGCGCGGAATACAAGAAATGGTGGCGTCGCCCGGTGGCCGCCCCCGACGATGGCAGCGCGGATGAGCTGATCCTCGATGAAGTGGCGCTGGCAGAGGGGAAGGACTATTTCCGCTTGGGCGCGATCTCCGTCAGCAGTGACGGGATGAAGCTCGCCTGGTCAGTCGATGATAATGGCTCCGAACGATTCACCGCGCGGGTGAAGGATCTGGCCACGGGTGAAATGCTGGCGGACGAGATTCCCGGCACTTTGTCTTCGCTCGTCTGGGTCGCAGGGGACCGGGGGCTGGTCTATTCACTCGCCAACGAACAATGGCGCACCGACAATGCCCTGTTGCACTGGCTGGGCCAGCCGATCGAGCAGGATATCGAGCTCTATCACGAGGATGACGAAGGCTTCCGCGTCGGCTCTTCGCTGTCTGCCAATGAGAAATGGCTCATCATCGGCACCAGCGATCACGAGACCAGCGAAGTGCGGCTGGTGCCTGCTGATGATCCGACCGCCGAGCCGCTATTGGTCGCCCCGCGCAAAACCGGGGTCGAGTATGACGTCGATGAGCGCGACGGGCTGCTTTATATCCATGCCAATGACAGCCACGAGAATTTCCGCATCGCCACGGCTCCGCTGGAAAATCCCGGCGAATGGACGACACTGGTAGAGGGGACGGACGAATTCTACATCACCGGCTTCAGTCTCTTTGCCGATCTCTACATTGTCGAAGGGCGTTTGCGCGGGTTGGACCGGATCGAACTGCGCTATTACGACAATCCCGAGCGGATCGAGCCGATAGAATTTCCCGAAGAAAGCTACACCGCCGGGCTGGATGACAATCCCGAATGGCAGGTGGACCGGCTGCGCCTGTCCTATGCCAGCATGGTCAGCCCCAACACGATCTATGACTATCATCTGGCGGACAAACGGCTGGAAGTGCTGAAGGTGCAGGAGGTTCCTTCCGGCTATGACGCCTCGCTCTATGTCACGGAAAGGCTGGAGGTTTCCGCGCGCGATGGCACGTTGGTTCCGGTCAGTATCATGTATCGCAAGGACCGGGCACCGGGCGGGCCACTGCATCTCTATGGTTATGGTGCCTATGGCATTTCCATTGATCCCGGCTTCTCCACCACGCGGCTCAGCCTGGTGGATCGCGGCTTTGCCTATGCCATCGCCCATATCCGTGGCGGGGACGATCTGGGCCGCGCATGGTACAAGGCGGGCAAGCTTGAACGGCGGACCAATACCTTCAACGACTTTGTCGATGTTGCCCTCGACATGATCGAACGCGGTTACACAAAGCCCGGACAAATCAGCATTTCCGGCGGTTCGGCCGGGGGCGAACTGATGGGCGCCGTGGTCAATAGCAATCCTGCGCTATGGGGCGCAGTTGTCGCCCATGTCCCCTTCGTCGATGTCCTCGCCACCATGCTCGATGC
>JAGREF010000248.1 GCA_020446665.1 Sphingomonadaceae bacterium | reverse complement strand
GTCGCCTTGTCGGTTTCGATTTCGGCCATGATGTCGCCTGCAGCGACGCTGTCGCCTTCTTTCACCAGCCAGCGTGCCAGCGTGCCCTCCTCCATTGTTGGTGAAAGGGCGGGCATCTTGATCGCGATGGGCATTGGTCCTGCGTTTCCTCTCGCTTCCACTACGGAATGGATATGTCCGGTCTCTGGCGAATTTGCGCGCAAGGGGCAAGCGGCTTGCACTGAATTGGTTTTCATCGGATAGACCAGATCCGGAGGGCATTATGCGGGTATATCTGGTTGCAATTGATGAGACGGATGAGGCTGGTAAGGCGCTGCGCTTTGCCTCACGCCGCGCAAAGAACACCGGCGATGCCGTGCATATCCTGGCGCTGGTGCCAAAAGAGAACTTCACCGCCTTTGGCGGGGTGCAGGCCACCATCGAACAGGAGGCGCGTGACCGGGCGGAAGTGATCGCATCCTCTGCTGCAGGCAGCATCTTCGCCGAAAGTGGCAAGATGCCGGTGATTTCCGTGCAGGTGGGCAAGGCCAGTGATGTCATCCAGGCCTATCTCGCTGAGCATCCCGAAGTTGCCGCGCTGGTGCTGGGCGCTGCGGCAGAGGGCGGACCCGGTCCCCTGGTGACGCACTTTACGGCCTGCGCAGGGTCGCTCCCCTGCCCGCTCTATATTGTTCCTGGCAGCTTCACTGACGAAGATATTGATCGGCTCGCCTGAGCCAGACGGTTACCGCTTTTTCCGGCCCTGATGGCGGATATTTCCGGGGCGGCCGCGCTTGCCGGGCCGAAATTTTGCCTTCGGACCTTGTTTGCGGCGGTCGTGCATACGCTCGCCGCGCGGCTCGATCGGCTGTCCATCGGCATCGAGTGGCTGGAATTTCAGCGCACCGGTGAGCGGGTTGGCCTCCGCCAGCATCAACTGGAGCCGGTCACCCAGCGAATAGCGCTTGCGGCTGCTTTCCCCGACCAGCGCCTGCGCTGCCTCATCATGATGGAAGCGTTCATCACCAAGGGTGGAGATCGGGACGAGTCCATCGCCGCCCAGCCCCACAATTGTTGCGAAAAAGCCGAAGCGCTGCACGCCGGTGATGCGGGTTTCGAACGTCTCGCCTACGCGTCCTGCCAGCCATGCGGCAACATAACGGTCAATCGTATCCCGCTCAGCCTCCATCGCGCGGCGTTCAGCGGCGCTGATCGCATCGGTCACGCGCGACAGATCGTCGCGGTCGCGATCTGACAGGCCGCTCCGTTCCGGGATATTGGCATTATGCGGTGGCTTGGGCTGTTCGAGTTTATAGGCATCGACCAGCGCGCGATGCACCAGCAGATCGGCATAGCGGCGGATCGGGGACGTGAAATGGGCGTATGATGCCAGGGCGAGCCCGAAATGCCCTGCATTTCGAGGCCCGTAATAGGCCTGCGTCTGACTGCGCAGCACAGCCTCCATCACCTGCGCGCGCTCGGCATCCTCGGTCACATCCTTGAGCATGCGGTTGAACAGGCCCGGCGTGATGACCTGCCCCAGCGCAAGTTTGCGCCCCAGCGTATCGAGATAATCGCGCAAAGCGATCAGCTTCTCCCGGCTTGGCGGTTCGTGGACACGATAGACCACCGGCGCGGTTTTCGCCTCCAGCGCACGGGCTGCGGCGACATTTGCGGCGATCATGAAATCCTCGACCACCCGATGCGCGTCGAGCCGTTCGCGGATAGCAATTTCTGCGATTTTTCCCTGATCGTCGAGCTTTACCTGTCGTTCGGGCAGTTCCAGTTCCAGCGGGTCACGCGCATGGCGGGCTGCAGCGAGGAGTTTCCAGCAGGCCCACAGGTTCTGCAAATGCTCTGGCGCGGTATCATCATCGATCTGCGCCTGTGCGTCTTCATAGGCGATATTGCCCGCAAGCCGCACCATGGCGCGGGTGAAGCGGAAATTGGTGACCTTGCCCTCCGCTGAAATCGTCAGGTGGCAGGCCATGGCTGCCCTGTCTTCTCCCTGTTTGAGCGAGCAGACATCGGCGCTGAGAATTTCAGGCAACATCGGCACGACGCGATCCGGGAAATAGACCGAATTGCCGC
>JAGREF010000247.1 GCA_020446665.1 Sphingomonadaceae bacterium | reverse complement strand
TGATGGACGAGGCGAGGGCGGCACCGGAAATGATCTCGCTCATCAAGCGCAACAATTGCGGCAAGGCGCTCGACATCGCCCGCCTGGCCCGCGACATGCATGGCGGCAACGGCATTTCCGAGGAATTCCAGGTGATCCGTCACATGATCAATCTGGAAACGGTCAACACCTATGAAGGCACGCATGATGTCCACGCGTTGATCCTTGGCCGGGCGCAGACCGGGATTCAGGCCTTCTTCTGATGGCGGTGCGGCGGGCGGGTCAGCCGCGCGCCAGCACCAGCCTGCGCGGGCTGCGGAAATTGGAGGAGGAGACCCACGGCAATTCGTCCTCCACCCGCGTGAATTCGGGAATCACGGCCAGCATTTCCTCGAACAGGATTTGCGTGCCCACCCGCGCCAGCATTGAGCCGAGGCAGGAATGGACACCGCCGCCAAAGCCGAGATGGCGCTTGGCCCAGCGGGTGATGTCATAGATATCAGGGTTTTCAAACATCCGCTCATCACGATTGGCCGAGCCATAGGCGAGGATCACGGCATCGCCTTCCTTCATCACCTGCCCGTGCAGTTCCACATCGCGCGTCAGCGTACGTTTGAAACGCTGGGCCGAGGTATTGAACCGCAGCGATTCCTCCATCGCATCGGGGATGAGTGAGGCATCGGCGGCCAGTGCGCGGCGCGCATCGTGCTGTTCAGCCAGATTGAGGGCAAACATGCCGAGGAAGCCAGACAGGCTTTCAATGCCTGCCATGATCAGCGTCGTCACCGTCAACTGTGAGCTTTGAGCCAAGCTCGCTGATGAAATCGAAACTGTCGCGCCCTTCCAGCTTTGCCAGATGCCGCTGCACCGATGCACGGGCCGGCTCGATGGCATGGTCGAGTGCGCGCTTGGTCATGGCTGACTGGATCAGCCCGCGCAGCCTATCATGGCGGTGCGGATCGGTGCTGCCCAGCGTGGCCCCGGCGCGACCGGGAAATTCATCCACCAGATTGCCCTTGGCCGAGCTGTAAGTGCGCCAATCCGTCAGCGCGTTGAGAATATCGTGAAAGCGCGACAGCACCCATTTGCCCGCCTCCTCGCTCCAAAAGCAGGGATATTCGTCGCGCAGCACCTTGTAAGCGGGGAAGGGGTTCGCATCGAATTCTGGCGAATAGGGATCGAAACGAAAGGCCACAGGCGCATGCTCGCTTTATCTTATCCCCTCAATCTGCCGGAAAATCTGCTCGCCCGCGATTGACCATTCGTGCCAAAATTTGCACTTTTCGTGCAAAAAAGGGCAGAGAATAGCCCGCGTATGACGAACTCCCTGATATCTCAATTTGCACTTTCTGGTGAAGGCGAGGGCGCGCCGGTGATCGCGCCTGAATTCGTTCATATGGAGCCGATTTTCGCCCACTCGAGCCTCTATGAATGGCAGATCGCGCCCCATGCGCATCCCGGCATCTTCCAGTTGCTGTTCCTCGAACAGGGGGGCGGTGAACTCACCACCGATGGACAGATCGTGCCATTGTGCCCGCCCATGCTGGTCGCGCTGCCCAGCGGTTGTGTCCACGCCTTCCGCTTTGAGCCGGGTGCGGAGGGCAGCGTGCTCTCCATCGCCAGCCAGTTGCTGCACGATCCCCGGCTGGAGGCGCTGGTAGGCTCGGCGCTGGAGGACGGGCGCACGCCGCGCTGGACAGCGGTTGCCGCAGGACATGAATTTGCGAAGTCGCTGGCAGCCTTCCGTCACGGCCTCGGGGATCAGCGATCAGGCCATTTGCCGGACCTGCAGATTGCGCGGCTGGCCGTGCTGTTGTTGCTTGCGTCGGGCCTGCTCAGCGAAGGGACCAGCGATGGATCGCCACCCGGTCGGCGCGAGCAGCTGGCCCGGCGTTTCCGGGCCTTGGTCGAGGAGCATTTCCGTGTTGGCTGGACAGTGGAACGCTACGCCGCGGCACTGGGCACGACATCCGCCACGCTGAGCCGCGCCTGCCGCGAGAGCCTGGGCAAGCCACCGGGCGAAGTGGTGCTTGAGAGAATTTTGCTGGAGGCCATGCGAAATCTCACTTTCACCGGGTCCACTATCGGGCAGGTAGCGGATGGGCTGGGTTTTTCGGATATTGCCTATTTCAGCCGCTTTTTCCGCAGGCGTACAGGCATGAGCGCCAGTGAATTCCGCCGTCGCCGGGCGTGGATTGCGCGCGGGCAGGGCACGGTTCGCACTCGACATAAGGGCTAGGGCAGGGCAGTCTGTTGCCCATGGAATTGCGGAATTATCTCACCCGGATAGCGGAACGGGCCGAAAGCTATTTCCAGCAGCATCTTGCGAAGGAAGACCTTGCACGGGTGGACAAGCTGGAGGGGCTGGCGCGGCAGGCCACGGATATCGAGGCATTGCAGAAAGAGGCGCTCTATACCGGCTGGACGCCGGGGGATTTGCGCACGGGTGAATTGAAGGAGGTACTGTTTCCGCTATTCGCCGCCATGTTCAATCATGTGCGGGACGAGAGCGGAGACAGCGACAGGGCGCTGATGCAGGCATGGATCGCGTTTCACGAAGAACGGATCAAGGTCTTGATCCACTGCCTGTAACGGCGCGGTTCAGGCGGTCTGGTCGGCTTCGCCCTGATTTGCACAATTCTGGCAGAAAATTTCATAAAGCGAACCGATCAGCGCACGGGCATCGCGGCTGGCAAGCGAATACCAGACATATTGCGATTCCCGGCGCGTCTTGACCAGTTTTTCACGCCGCAGGATACCCAGATGCTGCGACAGGGCCGATTGTGACAACGGCACTTTCTTGGTCAGATCCCCCACCGTCATTTCCTGTTCTGCCAGCTGGCACAGGATCATCAGGCGCGATTCATTCGCCATGGACTTGAGCATGGTGGTCGCCCGCGAGGCGTTTTCCTGCATCTGTTCAAGGGGGATATTCAAATTTCATTCCCGGTTTGCAGTGTTATCAGGCGCAGCCTTCAAACCCGTCTGCCGCCATCTTGGCTTCATACGGAGCTGCAACTTCCGACCCCGGAGTGAGCTGACCCTTTGCAGAACCCCAGTCATCCGGCTTCAGAATGACCATCCAGTTAGCATAGGGATCGGCGTTGGCAAGGCTTGGCTGGGACACGAGCGCGTCGTTTACCGCCACGATTTCGCCGCCGGCCACGGTTTTGGCGGGGCCAACCCACTTGCCGCTTTCCACAATAGCGCAGCTCTTGCCCGGCTTGATTGCCTTGCCGATCTTCTTCGGGGTGAAGGCCACCAGTTCGCCCGCCAGCGCGGTGGCGACCGTGGTCATGCCGATCCTGATATTTCCGTCGCCTTCTTCGGCGATCCAGATGTGGTTCTCCACATCATAGAGCAAATCATCCGGCAGGTTGCATCCACGTACGTTAGCCATCTTACACTCCCATGTGATCCCTCAGCTGTGCCCCTGAAATCCGCACGGATTTGGAAGAACAGCAAAATTCCCCGATGCCTGCTTCCTGTAGCTTGCCACCAATAAACAGCACCAGATGCTTAGTCACCAGACGCATCATCGCCAGATTGGCTTCCGCGTTCTGTTCAAAGCCCTGCGCATGGAGCAGGTTAAAATGATAAGCCAGCTCGCGGCAGGTTTCGCGGCAGGCGTTGAAGCTCGGGTCGCCCTTGGCCCCCTGGCGATGCAGCGCGAGCAGGCGGAACCCTTCGCGGGTGGTGTTTTCCGGCTCGCCGCCATTGGCGATAATCCAGTTGGTCAGCACCTCTTCCCCGGCCTGCAGCAGTTCGCGGGCATGGTCAGCAGGATTGGCGGCCCGGTCACCCGAGTCCAGCCATGCCTCGATGTCGCTGACCGTGTGCATGCTCATACGACACCGCGTTCCTTGAGCAGCGGGATCGACTGCGAGACATTGGCGTGAAGCCCGACCTTGCGCGGGCTGAGGCCCATGGCGAGACCCAGCAGCTGGGTGAAATAGACGACCTTCACATTGGTGTCCTTGCTCAGCCGCTTAAGTGCGCGGATCTGGTGCATTTCAAGGCCCGAATGGCAGGTCGGGCATTCCGTGGCGATAATGTCTGCCCCGGCAGCCTCTGCGGCTTCGAGAATGTTGAGCACCAGCTTGGTCGACA
>JAGREF010000015.1 GCA_020446665.1 Sphingomonadaceae bacterium | reverse complement strand
CGATCTTCGGCGCGATCGAACAGGACGTGATCCAGGCCTAGGCTACCCCGGCTGCTGCCAAAGCAAAGGGGCGGAGGATTGCTCCCCCGCCCCTGCTGACCTCAACGACCCTTGAGGACGTAACCGGCCTGATCAGGCCATGGCGTTCTTCTTGACGGTGATCACCTGCGAATAGGTGAATTCCTTCAGCCCCTCGACGCCATATTCAGCGCCAAAGCCCGACTGCTTGTGCCCGCCAAAGGGCGCAAAGGGTGAGAGGTGGAGATATTCATTGATCCACACCGTGCCGGTTTCCAGCTGTTCAGCGATTTCTACGCCCTTTTCCGGATTGCCGGTCCACACTGCACCGGCAAGGCCGTAATCGCTGGCATTAGCACGCTGGATCACTTCATCCGTGGTGGAGAATTTCATCAGCGGCATGACCGGGCCGAACTGTTCCTCGGCCACGATGCGGGCATCTTCCGGCGGATTGTCGAGAATGGTGATCGGCATGAAATAGCCGCTACCCGACGGATCAACATCGCCGCCAACCAGGAATTTGTAGCCATTATCCTTGGCATCCTGAACCAGCTCGCACACGCGCTCGAACTGCTTCTTGTTCTGGATCGGGCCCACGCCGGTGCCCTGCTGCGCGCCATCACCGACCACCACGGTCTTGGCATATTCGGCAATTGCCTGGCTCAGCTCGTCATAGATATCCTCGTGGATATAGACGCGCTTGGCCGCCACGCAGATCTGCCCGGCATTGCTGAAGCTGGACCAGAAGAGCTGTTCTGCCACCTTGGACACATCGGCATCCGGCAGGACGATGGAGGCATCATTGCCGCCCAGTTCCAGCGTGATCCGCTTCAGATCCTTGCTGGCGCCTTCCATGATCTTCTTGCCGGTCGCGGTGGAGCCGGTGAAAGTGATCTTGTCGATATCCGGATGGGCGGTGATCAGCGGGCCGAGCGATTCTTCGCCGGTGATGATGCTGACCACACCAGCGGGCACGATGTCCTTCCACAATTCGGCAATCCGCAGCGTCGTCAGCGGGGTGAAGGGGGAAGGCTTGAGCACGATGGTGCAGCCTGAGAGCAGGGCGGGGGCAATCTTCTGCACCGCCATCAGAACCGGGAAGTTCCACGGCACGATGCCACCAACCACGCCCACCGGCACGCGGCGGGTGCGGCTCAGGCGCTCTTCGCTGTCTTCGTTGATCACTTCATCGAGATTGAGCGTTGCCTGCGCCTGCATGATCGCGGGGGCGGCACCGATTTCCATCTGCGCCTGCGCATGCGGCTTGCCCTGTTCTGCGGTCAGCAGGCGGAACAGCTCGTCAAAGTTTTCCTTGATGGCTTCGGCCATCTTGTTGATCACGGCGCGGCGATCATCCACCGGGGTGCTCTTCCACGTCTTGAAGGCACGGCGCGCACCGGCCACGGCACGGTCCAGCTCATCCGCTCCGCAAGACGGGACCAGGCCGATCACCTCTTCATTGGCGGGGTTCACGACTTCGAGCATGTCGGCGGTTTGCACCATCTCGCCATCGATCAGATTGCTATATTTCACAGCCATTGCTTGTCTCCTTTGGGCCCGCCCATGAACAGGCGGGCCGCGGGTTTGATTACTTCTTGCTCAGCGCCAGATCTTCATTGGCACGTTTGATCAGATATTGCCGGATGGTCTCCACATCCTCTGGCTTCAGCGCCTTGTTGAAGGACACCATGCCATTGCCGCCACCTTCCGGCGGGGACAGCGCGCCATCGATCACGATCGTCTTGAACGTGTCCTTGTCCGCCAGCGTTGCGGAATGGCGCAAGTCGGGGTTGAGGCCGCCCGCCACCGCAGCATCGCCGTGACAGACCGAGCAATAGCGCGCGTAAACCTGCGAACCTGTGGCTGCCTGCTCTTCCGTGCCCAGGAACGGCGGCGGATCGAGCACGCGATCGGCCGATGCCGGCGGGTCGGCCAGCTTGCCTGTCGCGCCCAGCTTGAACACCAGCAGGCGGCTGACATTGATGGGGGCATCGCTCTTGTGCGCCAGTACGCCCGTGGCGATATCCCACACGCCGCCCCAGCCAGCGAGCACGGCGACATATTGTTCGCCATTGATGCTGTAGGTCATGGGGGCGGCAATCACCCCGGTCTGCGCCGGGAAGGACCACAATTTCTTGCCCGCATCAGCGCTGAAGGCATTGAAATTGCCATTGGCATCGCCCTGGAACACAAGGTTGCCCGCCGTGGCCAGCGTGCCGCCATTCCAGGGACCCTTGAAGGGAACCGTCCAGCGGGCTTCCTGTTTCACCGGGTCCCATGCGATCAGGGCTCCGGTCGTCGCATCCATTGCTGCCTTGCGAACGGCTTCGTCGGCCGGCATGGCGACGCTGGAGAGGTCCACGCCGGTCTGGAAGCCGATGTCACTTTCTTCCCATCCTTCGGCCGCCATATAGGGGAAGGCAGCTAGATTGGCGGGAATATAGACCAATCCGGTAACCGGGCTGAAGCTCATCGGCTGCCAGCTATGCGCCCCGCCAGCACCGGGCATGCCGATCCAGGGCTTGCCCGTCTGCTCATAGCGCGCCTCGGGGTTGATCTGTGGTTTGCCGGTCTTCGGGTCGATGCCCAGAGTCCAGTTCTGCTCGGCAAAGGAGCCGGCGCTCAGGAATTCGCCCGTTTCCGCATCGAGCATGTAGAAATAGCCATTCTTTGGCGCGTGCAGCGCGACATGGCGCATTTTGCCGTCGATCTCCAGATCGGTGATGGTGATCTGCGCATTGGAATCATAGTCCCAGCGATCTTCCGGCGTTTCCTGGAAATGCCAGCGATATTCGCCGGTGGTCAGATCCACCGCGACGACCGACGAGGTGTAGAGATTGTCGTCCGCCCCCTCTGTGCCCATGCGGCCATTGGCGCCGGGGTTCCACGGCTCGGCATTGCCGGTGCCGAACAGCACCAGATCGGTCTTGGGGTCATAGGTGATCGAATCCCACACGGTGCCGCCACCGCCCAGTTTCCACCATTCGCCAGCCCAGGTTTCGGCGGCCTTTTCCATCGCGTCGTTTTCGAAGCCATCGGCCGGATTGCCGGGGACTGTGTGCCAGCGCCACACTTCCTTGCCGGTTTCATGGTCAAACGCGGCAATATAGCCGCGCGCCTTGTATTCCGCGCCGCCCGAACCGATCAGCACCATGCCCTTGGCCACGCGGGGCGCGCCGGTGATGGTGTAGTCTTCCTGATTGGGAACAACCACTTCGGACCAGACGACCTTGCCGGTTTCCTGCTCCAGCGCAATCAGCCGCCCGTCCAGCGTGGCGACAAACACCTTGTCACCATACAGCGCAACACCGCGATTGACGGCATCGCAGCAAGCGCGGACCAGCGTTTCGCGCGGCACTTCGGGGTCATATTCCCACTTCACCGCGCCGGTGGCTGCGTCAAACGCCTTCACCTTGCTCCATGCGGTGGTGATATACATCACGCCGTCATGCACCAGCGGGGTGGCTTCCTGCCCGCGGGCCGTGTCGAGATCGACCGACCAGGCGAGGCCCAGCTCGCCGACATTGTCAGCGGAAATCTGTTCGAGCGGAGAGAAACGCTGCTCGCCATAGTCGCGGCCATAGGTCAGCCATTCGCCTTCGACCCCGTCGATCAGCATGGCGTCGGTCACGCCTTCCGTGGCCGGCGTCACTTCCACCTTGCTGCTGCAGGCAGCCAGCGGCAGCGCCAGCGCGACAGCCAGTGCAATACCCAAACGCATAGTCAATCCTCTCCTCATGCGACCCTTTGCAGGTTCGTCCCTCAGTTCACCATCCGCGCATTTTCACCCCAATAGGGAATCCGCAAGGCCTTCTTGTCCATCTTGCCTGCTGCGGTGCGCGGAATCGAGTCCTGAAATTCAACAGTCTTGGGTGCCTTGACCCCGCCCAGCCTCGATTTGGCATGTGCGATGACCTCTTCAGCGGTAATCCCGTCGGCCACAATCATGGCGTGAACCTGCTCGCCCCACTATTCATGCGGGATGCCGAACACAGCCGCTTCGCGCACTTGCGGCAGTTCTGTGATGGCCGCCTCGACTTCGGAAGTGAACAGATTGAAGCCGCCGGTGGCGACCATGTCCTTCTTGCGATCGACGATATAGAGATAGCTATCCTCGTCAAACTCGCCGACATCGCCCGTATGGTGCCAGCCAAACTGGCGGATTTCAGCGGTTGCTTCAGGCTTTTCGAAATAGGAATGCGTCACCGGCGCGCCGTGTGCGCAGATTTCACTCGCTTCGCCGCACGGGACTTCATTCCCGTCATCATCGAGCAGCGCGACCTTCACCGATCGCGTCACCTTGCCGCAGGCGTCCAGCTTCTCCGGCGCTTCATAGGCGAATCTGGCGACACTTTCGGGCGGGAACCACGCCACGATCATCGTTCCCCAGCCCAGATTGGTGACATTCGCCCCCTTGCTGGGGCCAGTTGTGCCGCCCGTGAGGAAGATGCCGACCAGATCGAAGAGATTGCCGAATGCGCAGCGCACATAATTCAATAGGCCACATTGGCCTCGATCTCGTTGCGGGTGTTGACCGGGATCCAATTGCCATTGGCGCGCCAATTGGCGAGGATCACCACCAGCTGCATCCCGTCATTGGGGCCATAGAGGCCCAGCAAATCCTGATTTTCGAACCCGTCTTTCTGCAATGCGGCCGCAATGCGGAAAGTCAGTTCGCGCACTTCGGCGAAGGTCAGTTCCAGCCCGCTTTCCGCTTCGATGATGCAATTGCGGCCGGGATCAAGATCGTGGCCACGGCCAAAATAGTCGATCGAACGCATTGTCTGTCCTTGCGATCAAGGTTTGCGGGCGGTCAGCCGCAGCGGTTGATTTCAGGACCCGGAGCCCAGGAATTTTGCGGCGCGTCTATAGTGGTGCGGTGGGGTGGATATAGAGCGCGGCGTCATGCGCCTCCAGCTCTTCCAGAGTGGGCCAGTATTCCTGCTCGTCCAGATAATGCCCCTGGAAATGCGAATTGAGCACCGCGCCATTGAGCTTGAGCCCAGTCATCGCCCGGTCAATTTCTCTGACTGAACCCGCCACATCACGCGGGTCAAAGGCGGCGAGGGCAGAAATGCGATCCGGGTGGCGGGCGCAGGCGTCAGCGGCGATGTCATTGGCCTGCCGCGCCAGCGGCGTGCCCTCGCCGGGGCGCACGACCTGCCCCCCGGGGCTGGTCAGCAGCAGAAGCTGCCGATCAATCCCGTACTCGTCCATGTGTGACAAGCGCAGTTCGCCCAAATCCTGCAGCATTTCCTGCAGCCTGAGCATGGCACGAAACATGCCCGCCATGCGCAGGGAATCGTCCTGCATTTCGCAGCTGCCCAGATAGTCCACCTGTGCCTTTACCAGATCGGGAAAGGTCCATGCCTCTTCCGTGGCGATCCGTTTGTAGGGCACGTCGCGATCGATATGTCCCGCGCGCGGTGCCATGCCCACCCGCTCGCGCACGCCGCGTTCTTCGGCATGGCCCGGCTGGATGACCTCACCTGACCGCTGGACAGGAACCGGCAGCGCGCTAGTCTCGCTACCCATCCAGCAAGGGTGGAGAATGACGATGTGCGATGAAGCTGACCTGTCCCGCTTTGACCGGCTCAATGCGGCGAAGACCGGCCTGAACCGGCGGCAATTTGCCGTGCTCGGCGCAGCGGGCACATTGGCGGCCTGCACATCCATGGATGCAACCGCCAGCAGCGCCTTGAAAGAGAGCAGCGTCAGCTTCGCCACGCCGGACGGGACAATGGATGGCTTTTTCGTCCATCCCGGAGAAGGCAAGCATCCGGCGGTGATCTTGTGGCCAGATATCGCCTCTATCCGCGATTCCAAGCGGATGATGGCCCGGCGGCTGGCGGGCGAAGGCTATGCCGTGCTGCTGGTCAATCCCTATTACCGCGATGTTGCGGGCGAGCAATTTGCCGATTTCGCTGCCTTCATGCAGAGCGGCTGGGACAAGGTAAAGCCATGGCGCGCGCAGCTTTCCGCCGATGCGATCATGCGCGATGCCACTGCGATTATTGGCTGGCTCGATGCGCAGGAGACCGTCGATACCACGCGTGGGATTGGTAATCAGGGCTATTGCATGGGCGGCCCCTTCACCTTCTGGACCGCCGCCGCACGGCCCGCCCGCGTCAGCGCCGCAGCCAGCTTCCATGGCGGAGGGCTGGTGCGCGAGGATGCGCAAAGCCCGCACAAGACCTTTGGCGAAGCGAAAGCGCAATATCTCGTCGCCATCGCGCAGAATGACGATGCCAAGGCGCCCGGTGACAAGGATGCGCTGCGCGATGCCGCCGAACGGGTCGGCGCCAAGGCAGAGATCGAAGTCTATCCCGCCGATCACGGCTGGTGCGTGCCGGATTCCCCCAGCTATAACGAGGCCGAAGCCGAACGCGCCTGGGCCCGGCTGCTGGCGCTCTATGAGCGGGCGCTCTGAGCGTTAGGGTCAGGACCCACTAATCAAAATCCTCGGTATCAATCGTCTTGCGCATCGCTTCGGCATAGCGATGGCCGCTGACGCTTTGCTGGTTGATCAGCGCGCCTGCTTCTTCGAGCACGGCGTCTGACAGGGTCAGGTTGGCGGCGGCGAAATTGGCTTCGAGATGGGCGATGCTGGTCGTGCCGGGGATGGCGTGGACATGATCGCCGCGCGAGAGGACCCAGGCCAGCGCCAGTTGCGCCGGCTTGATGCCTGCGGTCGCCGCGATGGCATTGAACTGGTCGATCAGGGCCAGATTATGCGGCCAGTTTTCCGCGTTGAAGCGGGGCATGTTCCGGCGCAGATCATTCTCGCCCAGCGTGGCGGGATCGCGCAGCTCCCCGCCCAGCGCGCCGCGCGCGACGGGGCTGAAGGCGACCAGCGCAATGCCCAGTTCGCGCGTAGTGTCGAGCACGCCCAGCTCCACATTGCGGGTCCAGAGCGAATATTCGGGCTGCACCGCTGCCATGGGGTGGACGGCATGGGCCTCGCGAATATGGGCGGCTGACCATTCGGATACGCCATAGTCCCCGATCTTGCCTGCTTCGATTGCCCGCGCCATCGCGCCAACGCTGTCGGCAATCGGCACTTTCGGGTCGAAACGGTGCATGTAGAACAGATCGATATGATCGGTGCCCAGCCGCTGCAGGCTGGCATCGAGCGATGCGGTGATAGCATCGGGCGAACAGTCGATCCCGCGCCGTGCGCCGTCGATCACGATCCCGGTCTTGCTGGCGAGGAAGAACTCCTTGCGGCGATGCATCACCGCCTCGGCCAGCAGTTCCTCATTCTTGCCCCCGCCATAGATATTGGCCGTGTCGAGATGGTTATAGCCGAGGTCGAGCGCGCGGTTGAGCAGTTTGACTTTCTCGTCCTGCGGCGGCGGATTGCCATAGGCCCAGGACAGGTTCATGCAGCCCAGACCGACAGGGTGGACTGCGGTGCCGTTGATCGTGCGCGCGCTCACCATGATCAGCTCCAGCCGTCCTGTGCTTCGAGATCAGCTGCCAGCTCGCCAATCACGCGGTAGCAATCGAGCACCTGGCTGACCGAGCTGTTCGGCTCGCGCCCTTCGCGGATGGCGGCCACAAATTCGCGGTCCTGCAATTCGATGCCGTTCATGCTCACGGCCACATTGGACACGTCAATCGGCTCTTCCTTGCCGTTCACCAGATCGTCGTAACGGGCGATATAGGTCGCGCTGTCGCCGATATAGCGGAAGAAAGTGCCCAGCGGCCCGTCATTATTGAAGCTCAGCGAAAGCGTGCAAATCGCGCCGGTTTCAGCCTTGAGCTGGATCGACATGTCCATCGCGATGCCCAGTTCGGGGTGCTTTGGCCCCTGCATCACATTGGCCGCGACGATCTTGCCCGACTGATAGGCAAACAGGTCAATCGTGTGTGCGGCGTGGTGCCACAGCAGGTGATCGGTCCAGCTGCGCGGCTGCCCCTTGGCATTCATGTTCTTGCGGCGGAAGAAATAGGTCTGCACGTCCATCTGCTG
>JAGREF010000246.1 GCA_020446665.1 Sphingomonadaceae bacterium | reverse complement strand
CGTCCGACAAATCCCCGCGCGCCATAGCTGCTCCCCAAAAAGCAGCCTTGAATCAGCCGATCGCGATTTTGGGAATCCCTACCGAGCTTTTGTCAACAGGACCTAGTATCATGGCAAAGCGGACGTTCTCGGCAAAGGCATCCATCCAATCGGCATCTTTCCCCTACTTCTTCGCTTCGATTGCCTTTTTGTAGGGGATCGCACCGATGAAGACGCAGACCGCGAAGATGCCGCCGCCGAGCGTGCCACCTTCGAGCAATCCAAAACCTATAACCGATCCAGCCAGAGCGCCGGCGGCGATGAAAAGCCACTGCCTGGGGGTTGGCATGGGGCGGGACGCAATGTTCTTGCTCATGTAATACCTTTCTTGGATGCAAACTTGGCCTTTCCTGGCCCGGCAAGCTGGCCAAAATTCTTGGGCCCGCTTCTTGCGTCAGGAAATGCCATGCCTGTGGGAGTGGATAGGGGTTTGGCCGGTGTTACAGACTGGCGGTTGGTCATAGGGAGAAATGGTGTGTCAAACTTACGCCTGCTGCTGACGGTAATTGCGATGGCCGGGATTGTCGCTGTGCCTGCCGCGTCACAGTCTCTGTCGAAAAGGCCGGTGCTTTTGGGCACCGATGATCCGGACATGGATGCTTGCGGGGGAGTTGGAGCTGTGACCGGCCTCAAGCCGCGCGGCGACAACTTCCTGTCCGTGCGTCAGCGCCCAGACATAGCCGGGCATGAGGCCTACCGCCTACGCAGTGGCCATCCCGTCTATCTGTGTGACCAGACTGCCGACGGGAAATGGTATGGCATTGTCTTCCAGCCTGTTGATCGGCAGGATGATTACGGCGCTTGCGGCGTCGGCACGCCGCTGCCGCGCCAGCCCTATACCGGGCCTTGCCTGCAGGGCTGGGTGTCTGCTCGCTATATCGAATTGGTGGCCGGCTGATATGGCACGGGTTTCAGCTCTTCACATCGGAGCGGTTTTCCTCGTTGCCCTCAGTGCGATTGCGTCTGCTTCCTGCTCGGCGCGCACGGCCCGCAAGCCTGTGGGGGCATGGGAATTTGTCCAGTCAGTCATCACGCAGGAGACCGCCGATCAGGCCAGCCCTGCCGCTGCCGACTATACGCATTTTCTCACCCCCCGTTTCCGCATGGCAGTGGAGCGCGATCGAACGGGCGGCGAAGAGGGGTGGCTCGATCACGATCCGCTCTGCCTGTGCCAGGATCCGGAGGGGATAGAGTTTGCGATCGTCTCGATCACCGGTGACAGCAACCGCGCGCTGGCGACCATTCGCGCAGGCACGGCGACCGCGCAGTGGCAGCTGGTCCGCTTTGCCGGGCGATGGAGGATCGCAGACATTGCAGAATATGTCGGAGGGGGCGAAAGCGAGGTCCCCTCGGTCTTGCTTGCTCTGGAAAGATGGCCTCAGCCGACCGAGGCCGATCCCGATGCGATATTCTTTGGCTGTAGCGGCATTGAAGAACATTGCCTGTTCCTGTCGCTAGGCAATCAGGCCGAGCCCGATCAAAAGCTGGTTCAGTTGATTTGCGGCACCGCCGGGTCTGTTGCACGCCACACCATGCGAGGAGCGGAAGGCTTTGTCGCGGTGAACTGCGGCGCTGAAAAGACGGCACCGACGGAAAGTGTCTGGCTGATCGAATTTGTGCCAGGGGAATATTCCGTCTGGAAGCGCGAACAGGCGGATGGCCAATTGACCTGGGACAACTTGCCCGCAGGCACAGCCTTCGACGATCAGAGCGGTATCCTGACTGCCGGGAAAGCCTGCGGAGATAACGAAAAGGGCTGGCAGGGCAAATGGGTATGGCTGGGCGAACGGTTCGAGCGGATGGAATTTTCCGAGCAGGATTGCGGATCCTGAGTCAGTCGATCGGCGATGGTTTGTCATAGTTCTCGAGCAATTCCCGCACGAATTTGTCGTCGCGATATTTGCCTCTGATCCAGTCCCATCGCAAATCGCCAACTCCAACGAAATCGCCGCCACCAATCGGGCGGAGGCAGAAATGCTCCTGCCTATCGACGACATATTCGTTAACGCTGCCATCCGGGTTCTCTGCCGGCTCCTCACTGAAATGGTCGCAACCTTGCAGATCATAAACCAGCATTTGCACTTCGAATGGGACTGCACCCGAATGCCATTCCCCGTAAAAATCCTGCCAGGCCTTGCTCCACCATCGCACTGAGGCCTGCTGGGGTAGGTAGCCCCAGGCGATGAGGTGCCGGGTAACACCGATATCCCAGCTGATACCGCCAGCGCGCGCTGGCAAATCGAGCGTTGCGAAATCCTCGTTCCGCCGTTGCAGCACTTGATTGGCAGCCGGCCATTTGCCGCTGCGTGCCATCAGACCGGCAAGCGTTGGATAGCATGCTGCCCGAATCTCTGAGCGGGGCAAACCATCGATATTTTCACAGGCTTCGGCTGCCTCGGGTTCCAGCAACCTGAAATAATCGAAATAGGAGCCGTCCCGGCTCGCTTCGACAAAGCGCCCATGCTGCAAAGCATAGATCAGCGGCGGTGCAGGCGCTTTGCCCGCCGTGCCGAATGCGTCGGCAAAACGCTGGTCGGGGACCAGCAGTTCCACAGTCCCGTCCCCGTCAACATCCTCGCCAACGCGGTCCCACATCGGCCCTGCATAGTCCGGCAAACGGGTTTCCTGATCCTCCATCTGGCGGTGCAAGACCAACACCGTGGTCAGCACCCGGCCATCCTCGGCTTCTCGCTGCACGATGATCGCCAGCGCTCCGTCTCGCCTTGTGAGCATGCTCGACAAGCGATAGCGCCCAATCTTCCGGTTGCGATCGATCACCAGCCAGCGCAGCATGCGTCCGCCCAATTCGATATCGATGGCCAGCTGGTCGATTTCCGGTCCACCATGATGCGGATCGATCCGGCTGCCTGTATGGCTGGCATGGAGCATGAGGTCGTGCGCATCGTTGCGAAAGGCCGCAAATGGCCCGTCGATTGCGGGCACGAATTCCTCGGCCTGGCGATCATGCAGGAAACGGAAGGGCGCGATGTAGCTTGCGCTGCTGTCGTCCATCGCCCTGCCATTCGCCGGAAGGCTTTGACAGCACAAAAGCGGTGCAGCGAATGCCAGCAGGCCGCTCACCGCCATCCGGGGCCATGCTTGCGCCGGATTACCCATGCTGCCGGTTCAGCTGACGATAGCGGATGATGCCCCACAGACCCAAGGCAATGCCGGCCAGCGCCCCAAGATACCACCGGACCAGAAACGCAAACGAGGATTGTTCCTCTACCGTTTCAGTCAGCTGGAAGCTGTCCTTGTCGTAGGAAGCGATGTCCGGAATGAAGGTTACTTCGATGAAGTCACCCACTCCATGCGTCGCATAGACTTCGCGGCTTACATCGATGGCTGCCGGAGTGAGGTACGGGCTACCATGGGTTTCGAGCGGAGTGCCCGCAACGAAATCCTTGTGCCGCGTGGCGGCATGTTTGTCGAAGCGAAGACCGAGCGTGTAATCGGTCGTATGCTGGCTGACCCGCCTGCCGCCCCCGATCACTTTCGTTTCTCGTTCTTCGCGTGCCTGCTTATCGATGATTTCGGCGGCGGAAACCACGCCATGCTGACGCAGTTCGTTCATCCGGGCACCAACATCGATTGCCATATAGCCGGCGCCAAGACCGAGCAGCAGGCTACCAATCGCGCAGACCAGCAGGAATTCGCCCTTTTTCCTGCGGCGGGTCATCTGCGTGACATGACCCGGCCGGCGAACCACAGCGCGATCGCCAATGCAGCGAAAATGCCCATCCACAGATAATAGCCATCGGGCGAATAATTCCGCAGCTTTGCCAGTGTCCAGGGGCTGCCCCGATCATAGGGGGTGGTGACCACGGTCAGGACATCGCCAGCCTTGATGCCTGCGAATTCCTCGTCATCCATATCAATACTGGCGGTATAGTCTTTGCCCGGTGGTGCGGGCAGATCGGATTCCTGCACATTCGTGCCAAGATCGGAATATTTCACGCTCGATTCCGGATCATGCGCGATCCGTACGAAATTCTTGCTGGCATCGACAGTCTGCCCCCGCTTGTTTGCAAGCTTGTATTCATCGACCGAGGTGCTGAGCAAAAGCGCACGCGAAACCGTGCCTTCATCCAGATAGGTGGCCCGCTCGCTTTCCTCCTCTTGCATGGTGAGGAAGACGCCGACAGCACCGATAAGGGCGAGGACTGCAAGGCTATTGAAGACCAGGCCCAGCAGTCCCTTCTTGACTTGCTGCTGTTGCCCGCGATCCATGGCCCTGATCGCTTCTGCAGCTTGATTGTTGCTCATCGCAAAACTCCTCCGGAGCAGTCTTCAGTGGGGTAAACAGAGGGTCGCAGAGTCAACGAAGGAGGGTCTCCTGCCTATCCCATAGATGTGGCCGTGCATGTGTTTGCCGAGCGCTCTAGAAGGGCATTCGATACATCTTGCGGGGAGTTGCCGCCATGCACGTCCGATCCATGCTTTTCCTGGTCCTACTTGCTGCTACGGCCTGCTCACCGTCAGCGGAGAAGGAACCCGAGGCGCCTGCGACAACGCAGGAAGCTGTGACTGAGGCGAACCCTCTCCCGGATCAAGCCGGGAAGGCTGCAGCGAAATCCAGCCCTGCAACCACTGCGCATTCCGCGCGAAAGCCGGTCATGGTCGGGGCGAATGGCGATCTTGATGTTTGCGCATCTCTGGCCGTGGTTGCCCCGCTCAAAACTGGTGGGGACGGCTTTCTCTCTGTGCGCGCTCGGCCATCGAGCGAGTCTGCGGAACTGGCCCGGCTCAAGCCGCACCATCCGCTGGCGATCTGCGAACTGTCAGAGGACGAGCGGTGGTTCGGCGTAGTCTATTCGCCAAACACACCGGATCGCCTGACCGGGGATTGCGGTGTCCTGTCCCCGATTGAGGGCCCGGCCTTTCCCTATGACGGGCCGTGCGAAAGCGGCTGGGTCGCGCGGCGCTATGTCGAGATGACAGCAGGCTGAGGATGCTGCTGGACGAAGTGCAAGCAGCATTGGACCAGCTCGGCTTCGGCAGTCGTATCCTTAGGACAGAGCCGAACCAGCTGGAATTTGACGATTGCCTGCGCCTTTCACGCCAAGGCGACGGCTGGCGAATAGCGGTGATCGAGCGCAATCTGGTGATGGATGTCATCGTGGATTGCGCAGAAGAACAGGCAGCGTGTGCCGCCTTTCTGGAAGAGATCACAAGCCGTCATTATCCTGTCTTCTCTTCGCAGGAATTACCGCTTGTCGAAGCAGCACAGCAATTGCTGACCCTGGCGGCAATCCCTTCACTATGTCGCTATACCGGTTCGCCCGGTCAGACCCGGCTGATGGTGCAAGGAAGCAATCTTGCACGCGCAAGGCAGGTGCTGAAGGGGGATGGATTGCCTCTGCGCGCTTGAACGCAATCCGCATGGGGCTATGCCATATTGCTGGCATGGTCGGCCCATGGCGGATGCCATAAGGATGGCGGTACTTGTTCGGAGGGGCGCTTTGTCTGTCAGAAAGATCAAACTGCCTGCTTCACCGTGGTTCCGGCTGCTGCTCGCCCTTGCGGTGGTGCAGGCTGCATTCTGGTTCATCTTCGATCCAAATTTCATCCATGTGAAACCCGCGAAAGTGGACCGGGTTGAGGTTACGCGGCTTGAATATGCGCGTGTGACAGCCCCGACAGCAGCCGCCCTGCAGGCGGCACGCTTTACCAACGCCATCGAGGGCCCGATCCTGCTCCAGCGCGGCTATCATGCCAGCCGCGCGAGCTTCAGCCTGGATGCGGTTCCGGCGACCGGGCTGGCCATTCTCGCCAATGATAGCGGTGACAACCGGCAGATATATGTCAACGGCAACCTTCTCTCTGGCGAAGGACAGATGGAACTGGCCGGGCTTAGCTTTCACGGACCGGTCCGCACCATGGTGCGCGCGCCTGCGGGGCTGCTTCACAATGGCCAGAACCAGATTGAAACGATTGTGGCAGTCGATGTGCCATTTGAAGGCGTCTTGCCACCCCCACTTGTCGGTGAATACAAGGCGTTCGAGCGCGCCTTTGCCTGGCCGCGCTTCATGTTCTCCACCATCGAACCGGCCTCAATCGCAATCGGCCTGACAATTTCCTTGTTCCTGCTGGTCGCCCTGATCCGTGCAAGCAGCCGCGATTTCCTTGTCTGGTTCTTCATTCTCAACACGCTGTGGACCATGAACGCCCTTTACCGGGCATGGCCAACTCTGGCGATCCACGGCTATCCGCGCTTGCTGCTCGATGCGCTGGTCACTTTCGGGCTTGCTGCCAGCTGGCCGGTCTTTGTCGATGCGTGGTCGGGCAAGACTATCCGCTGGTTCCGTTGGCTGATCTATGCGGCCATGGGGTTGGGAGCCGCCTATTGCTGCTATTGGTATGTGATCGACCAGTCACCGACAGCCTTCATTGCAGTCGGCAATTTCCTCAACATCTCCGGCCTGTGCTTCATCCTCGCAACCTTCTTGCGGATGACGTGGCATTTCTGGCGCCATGGCGATGACCGCATCTGGGAGGCCGCGCTGCTGCTCAGCTTGGGGCTGCTGCTGGCACTGGCGCTTGTCGGAACAGTTACTGGTGGGCCCAGTGGAGGCTATCTTTCGCGGTCGCAGCCGCTGTTCCTGTTGCTCTTTGCGGTGGCATATTTTGCCCGCAACTTCCGTCTGTTCCAATCCTCGGCACAGATAAATGAAATGCTCCAGACCCAGCTGGTCGCGCGCACGACCGAGCTCGAAGCCGCCCACGCGCGCGAGACGCAATTGGTCCGCAGGCAGGCCCATGATGACGAGCGGCAGCGGATCATGCGCGATATGCATGATGGGCTGGGCAGCAATCTCATGTCCATGCTGCTCGCCGCTCGCCGCGGCGATGCCAAACCCGAAGCGGTGGCGGAAGGGTTGCAATCCGTGGTCGATGAAATGCGCCTGATGATTGATTCGATGGATTCGGTTGGGGAATCGCTGGCTTCCGCGCTCGCCACTTTTCGCGAACGGGTGCAGAGCCGGGTGGAAGCGGCCGGATTTGCTTTCAACTGGCGCAATGACACAGGCAGAGATCTTCCCGAGCTTGGCCCAAGAGAAGTCTTGCAGATATTCCGCATCATGCAGGAAGCCGTCACCAATGCATTGAAGCATTCTGGCGGCAATGCGCTGGATATCGCCATAAGCAAGCGCGACAATGCCATTCGCATTGCGATTACAGACAATGGCAAGGGCATGCAGGGGATGGCAGTGACCGGCCACGGGATGGACAATATGCGCGCTCGTGCTGCCGCAATCGGAGCGCAAATTGCTCATGTCAGCAGCGGCAATGGCGTGACCGTGCAAATCGATTTGCCCGCCCAAACAGGTGAAGGGCAATGACCATGCCACATCTCTGGGATGCCACATCAACGCTATTTCGTTGCCCGGGCACGCTGCTTAGACCTGCTTCGTGCAAGCGTCTACCAAGCCACGAAATGTGACCAAGCCGATGACCGAACCCAAACGCAACAGCCGCATCGCGATTGTCGAGGACAATGCGACAGTGCGCGAACATTTCATCGAGATCATCAGCACGGCAGATGGGCTGGACCTCGCCGGGATTGCGCCCAATCTCGCCAAGGCCGGGGATCTGATCCGGCAGCAGCCTGACCTGTTTCTGGTGGATATCGGCCTGCCCGATGGCAGCGGGCTGGATTTCATTCCGAAGATCAAGGCGGGATGCACCGCCAAGGCGCTGGTAGTGACCAGCTTTGGCGATCGCGAAACCGTTGTCAGCGCGATCCGCGCGGGGGCAGATGGCTACTTGCTGAAAGACAGCAGCCCGGCAGTGATCCTGGACGGTATCGAGGTGACTTTGGCGGGCGGCGCACCGATCAGCGCGTCGGCGGCCGTCTATCTGCTCGACCGGCTGCGCGATGGCAGCACAATCGAAGTGGCGACGCCCGAAGACAGCGGCCTTACTCCGCGCGAAGTGGAGTTGCTGGAGCTTTTCGCCAAAGGGGAAAGTTACAAGGACGCCGCCCGCACGCTGGGCATTTCACCGCTTACCATCGGCAATCATGTGAAATCGATCTACCGCAAGCTGGCCGTCCATTCGCGCGGCGAAGCGGTCTATGAAGCGATCAAGACCGGTCAGCTGAAAATCTGACTCTTCGCCACCCTGCCACATTCATGGCACCAGTGGCGTGGCATACCGGGCATCAAGAACAGTCCGTAGATTCCCCTCAAATCCGTGATTTGTGAGAGGGGTTTCATGCACCACAATTTCAAGAAAAGCCTGCTTCGCTCAAGTGCCATTGTCGGCCCGCTCAGCGCTGGCTTGCTGGCAACATCGCCGGCACAGGCTGCCAATGTAGATTCCGCCGCGATCACCTTTATCGGTGGCGGGCCAGGTTCCTGTCAGATCCAGCTTACCTCTGCGGTAACCGGCGTGATCAGCGATGGCGCGGCTGGTTCCGACTTTTACAGAATTGCGGTGGAAACATCGGGCGGTGTTGAAGTCAGCAACCGGGTGAACCGCGTCGTGGCCGTAGGTCAGACAGATTCATTTCAACCCCTGCTTACGATCCCGACCTCGCTTGGTCCGGATAGTTATGTGGTTGTCATTCGCGATACGATCGCGGCGGGTGCGGCGAGTGGCACAATAATCGGTTCGGTCCCCATCACGAATGCGGCCCTGCTGACTGCGTCCGCGGATTGCCCATCACTGGGATTTGCGAACGCATCCCCGACCGTGAATGCAGGACTGGACGAAACTGTTGCCGGCGGCGCCACTGTCAATCTGAGCGGGAGTGCCACCGATCCAGAGACAGACCCGCTGACCTACAGCTGGACGCAAGTTTCCGGCCCAGCCGTAACGCTTGCAGATGCGAACACGCTCACCCCCAGTTTCACTGCGCCTGCGAAGACCAACTCGGTACAGACGCTGGAATTCAGCCTTGTCGCCAATGATGGCACATCCAATTCTGCTCCCGACAATGTGGTGATTTCGGTAGCGGCCAATATCGGGCCCAATGTCAGTGCAGGTGCGCCGCAAACCGTAGGGTCGGGATCGCAGGTTACGCTCGACGGCAGTGGTACGGTCGATGGTGACGGCGATACGCTGTTCTACAACTGGATTCAGGCAGGCGGACCGCCCGTCGCGCTGACCGGGGATACTACCGCCACACCAAGCTTCACCGCCCCGGTGGTGACCGGCACTTCACAGACCTTGACCTTCGTGCTCATCGTCGCAGATGGCAACACATCGTCCACGGCCACGACGACTGTCGAGGTATTGGCCAATTCGCCGCCGACCGTAGATGCAGGCAATGATTCGACCTGGCCGGGTGGGTCGCAGGTCTTCCTTGAAGGCACGGCTACCGATCCCGAGAGCGACCCGCTGACCTACCAGTGGGTGCAACTCTCCGGCACGCCCGTCACTTTGCTGGACGACACCACGCTGAACCCCAATTTCATCGCTCCGCCCAAGTCGGCGACGGCACAGGTCCTGACCTTTGGCCTGATCGCCAATGACGGAACTTCAAATTCGGCGCAGGACACGGTCACAGTCACCATCCCGGCCAATGTCGGTCCGACCGCAAATGCTGGTGCTGACCAGAGCGTTACCGGCAACAGCACGGTTACGTTGGATGGCTCGGCCTCAGTCGATGGCGACGGTGATACATTGACCTATCAATGGGTGCAGACGGCAGGCCCTGCTGTGACATTAAGCAGCGCCACCGCCGCAAGCCCCAGTTTCACTGCCCCGGCAGCAAATGGCAGCACGCAGACGCTCAGCTTCGAACTGGTGGTCAGCGATGGCGTTACCAGCTCGGTTGCCGACAGTGTCGACATAACCATCCTCGCCAACAGCCCGCCGGTCGCCAATGCCGGTGCGGATCAGGGGCCGATCGACAGCGGGCAGACCGTCACGCTCGACGGCACGGGATCGAGCGATCCGGACAATGACACGCTCAGCTACACATGGACGCAGCTGTCAGGCACGCCGGTGACGCTCACCAACGCCACCAGCGCAAACCCCGGTTTCACCGCGCCACTGGTGAACGGCAACGAGGATCTGGTGTTCCAGCTGGTGGTAAGCGACGGGCAAGCGGATTCCGCGCCCGATACTGTCACCATCGGCATCCGGGCCGTGGGCAGCGTCACGATCATCCAGCGTGTGATCGGCGCAGATCGCAGCTTTGCCTTCACCTCGGACATAGCCTCGCTTAGCGGCAGTCTCACCACGAGCGGAGGCAATGGCCAGTTGTCGGCCACGGGTGTTTCGGCAGGCAACCATACAATAAGCGCGGCGGATTATTCCGCAGCGGGATATGCCATTACCGATATCAGCTGTAATGACAGCGACAGCGTCATCAGCCTGTCTGGCCGCAGCATCGCGCTGTCTCTTTCGCCAAACGAAAATCTGGTTTGCACTTTCACCAGCGCAGACAGCCGCAGTGCAGCCTCTCAGGCCATTGGCAATTTCCTGACCGGGCGCAATGCGCTGATCCTGTCGCAGCAGCCAGACCTTCAGCGGCGTCTTGATCGTCTGCAGGGTGCACCGGGGTCGGCGGGCAGCGCCATGGCCTTTGGCCTGCCAGTGCCGGGCAGTGGCAGCTTGCCCTTTGCCATGCAGCTGGGCAGCGGCAGCGGGCGCATTTCCACCAGCCTCGCCATGGCAGCAGCTGCCGCAGGCGATCCGGATCGGGGATCGCAACCACTCGATATCTGGGCAGAGGCTTCCTACTCCCGCGCCCGCTTCGCCTCGCAGAGCGGCAATTTCAGCATCTATCACATCGGTGCGGACTACCGGCTCAGCAGCAAGCTGCTGGTGGGTGTGCTGGGCGAGTTTGACGACTTCAACGATCAGGGCACGCTGGATGCCGGAGAAGCCGAAGGCAATGGCTGGATGGTCGGCCCCTATGTAATGGGCCGCATCGCGCCGCAGCTCTACGGTGAGCTGCGCGCTGCCTGGGGCAAATCCGATAACCGGGTCTCCCCGCTCGGAACCTATATTGACAGTTTCAAGACCAACCGCTCCTATTACAGCGGCTCGCTGGTGGGCGATCTGAATGTTGGCAAGCAGACCGTCATTCGCCCCGAATTCACAGTGCGTTACCTGTCAGAAAAGGCGCTGGCTTACACCGACAGCCTTGGAGTTGTTATCCCCAGCCAGACGGTCGATCAGGGCGATCTGAGTTTCCGTCCGCGTGTGATGCACAGGCTGGATCTGGATGGCGGCTGGTCGCTGCGCCCGTTTGGCGAGGCAGAAGGCATCTACACTTTCGGCACCGGTGCCAACAGCGTGCTCGACAATGGCCTGCGCATGCGGGTGGAAGGCGGGATGGACTTGTTCAGCCCCGGCACCTTCCGCGCCAGCATCGGGGCGTTCCATGACGGGATCCGGAGCGACAATTTCCGCAACAACGGCATCACCATGCAGATTTCGTTCGGTTTTTGAACGGACAAGACATGTCGGGGGGATGACCATGGCGGACCATGGCGATTGAATCGGCTTGCGATCCCGCACCCCCAGCGCTTGAGCTGCGACATGTATCGACCAGTGTCGTAAAGTGACTGATAAGATGCTGCCTGGTGCTCTTCGTTGCGAAGACGATTCTGCTGGACCCGGTGGTCATCAGCGCAAAGGCATGGGGTGTGACAGGTGCCGTCAGTCGGACGCTAACCAGTCTCCGAACGACACAACTCGACCTACCCGCCTCGTGCTTCAGGTCATGAGGGATTGCCACTCCGCCGTGGCAACAAAGCGGCATGCCTTGTGGGTTTCTCTGTCGACCAGATGTCGTTCGGAATTGAAGCCCGAAAAGGCATGGAGATGGGGCGCGGCTCGGGACGTTTTCTGTTATACACCAGACGCTTAGGCCAAGTGGCGGAGCAGGAGGGATTCGAACCCTCGATACGGGGTTACCGTATACACACTTTCCAGGCGTGCGCCTTCGACCACTCGGCCACTGCTCCGCGTTCTTGCTGCACTATCGCTTCGCTACTTGAGTGCGGATCCCCATGGCGGGGTGTCCGGACCGGGTGGCTCAACGCACCTTGCGCATAACAAGAAGGCGCGCCTCTAGCGGT
>JAGREF010000245.1 GCA_020446665.1 Sphingomonadaceae bacterium | reverse complement strand
GGCCGCGCCGCCACGGACAAGCGCCTGCTCTTCGTGATGCAACGCGGCGCCGCCGATGGGATGGCGCTGCTCGCCCCGGTGGGAGACCCGCATTTTATGGAATTGCGCCGCCTGTTTGCCCCCGATTATGCAGAGGCGCAGCGGCTGGGCTCCTTCTTCGCGCTGCATCCCAGGCTGGAACAGATTGGCAAACTGGCCAGCAGCGGCGATGCCCGCTTTCTGCATGCAGCCGCCACCATCAATCGCGAACGCAGCCATTTCGACGCGCAGATCCTGCTCGAAGGAGGCGGGACCCGCGCCTATCAGCGGCGCGATGGCTGGCTCAACCGGCTGGTCGGCCTGCTGCCCGATGGCGAAGTGCGCGCCCTCGCCCTCTCCCCGCAAGTCCCGCTGGCGATGCAAGGGCCGGAGCGTGTGACCAGCTATGCCCCCACCGCCATTCCCGAGGCCGATGCCGATCTGCTGGACCGGGTGAGCGACCTCTATGCTGACGATCCGCAATTGCTGGCGCTTTGGGATGAAGCCCTGAAGACCCGCGAGATGGCAGGCGAAACGGGGCTGAAGAACCTGCGCAATGCAGAACAGGCCGGGCGGCTGGCAGCATCATTGATGGCCGGGCCAGAGGGTGCGCGGGTGATGATGGTGGAAAGCAATGGCTGGGACAGCCACGCCAACCAGCGTGGCCAACTGGGGCGCACGATCGGCAATCTCGATGCCATGATCGGCGCCTTTCATGCCGGCACGGGCGATCAATGGCGCAACACGCTGGTAATCGTCGCCACCGAATTCGGGCGAACCGCGCGGGCAAACGGCACGGCCGGGACCGATCATGGCACGGCCAGCATGGCCATGTTCCTGGGTGGAAACCTGCCCCGGGCGGGTATGGATGCAGACTGGCCCGGCCTCGCCCCGTCCCAACTGCATGACGGGCGCGATCTCAAACCCACGGCATCGCTGGAACAGAAAATTGCCAGCGCCGTGGCGGATCATTTTGCACTGGATATGCGCCGCACCATGGCAGCGCTGTTCCCGGGGCGTTGACGTTCGTTTTCTTTGATCCCATCAGGGGCAATGACTGACGTAAAGTCCAATCAGGCGACAGGGAACGCTGCACTGCATTACGCTGCGTGGCAATTATCGCGCCGCGGCTGGAATGTGATGCCGACCGCAAGGAACGCCAAAGGCAGCGATCTATTTTGCTCGAATGATGATGAGAGCATAATTTTCGGCGTCCAGAGTAAAGGCGTCACAAAACGCGATACCATTCCACTCGGCACAAATCTGGAAAATCTCCGCTCGAAATGGTGGATCATCACCATTCTAGCCAAGAGCGACAACCCCGTTTGCTACATTCTCTCGCTAGACGAAGTGAAAGAGCTTTGTCTCCATAGCCCGCCGGAACGAAATGCAAATGGTCGCCCCAGTCATTGGTTGTCAGCCAGCAAGTATGACCAACCTCAATTTCGGGAAGCATGGGACCGGCTTAGCGACTAGCCCACAATCCGCGATTGCGGGCGGTCCATCATGCAGGCCGCCACATCGTCAATCATGCTATGCACGGGGTTGGCCTTGCGCTGCTTGCACCATTGTTCCAGCTCGCAGAGCGACATGGCCGGGGCGAAGAGATGCCCCTGCAGCCGGTCACAACCAAGCTCGACCAGGAAATCGCGCTGTTCAGGGGTTTCAATCCCTTCGGCAACCAGTTCATGCCCCAATGCCTTGGCCATGTGCACAATCGCGCCGACAATCGATTCCGACTTCTCATTCTTGCCCAGCCGCGCAACCAGTGACCGGTCGATCTTGAGCACGTTGAACGGCAGCCGCGCGAGCTGCGACAGGTTGGAAAAGCCAGTGCCGAAATCGTCAATCGAAATGCGCACCCCTGCTTCCTGCAATTGCTGCAGGCGATAGCGCGTGCCGGCAAAGTCCGACATGACCATGCTTTCCGTGATTTCGATTTCCAGCAGCGCCGGATCCACCCGGTAATCTTCCAGCACACCCAGAATTTCGCGCACCAGATGCGGGCGTTCAAACTGCGCGGCGGAAATATTGACAGCTACCGGGATCGGCGTGTCTGCTTCCATCCATTTGCGCGCTTGCCGCACTGCAAGATGCATCACCGCCAGCCCCAGATCGGGCATCAGCCCCCGGCTTTCAGCGATCTCGATAAAGGCATCGGGCGGGATCATGCCCTTTTCAGGGTGATTCCAGCGCACCAGAGCCTCCACGCCCTGCACTTCATGGCTGCGCGCATCCAGCTTGGGCTGATAATATAGCTCCAGCTGGCCATTTTCGATGGCATGGCGCAGACCGGATTCAATCCCCGCACGATCCACGGCCATCTGGCGCAAGCGGTCATCAAAGAAGCGCGGTCGCCCCTTGCCCGCCTGTTTCGCTGCATACATGGCCAGATCAGCATAGCCGAGCAACAGCTCCGGATCGGTCGTATCGGCAGGCGAACGGGCAATCCCGATACTCGCGCCCAGCCGCACTTCCGTGCCATTGACGATGAAGGGATCACGCAAGGCGGCGATAATTTCCCGCGCGCGGGTTTCAATCTCCGCCCGATCGACCTTTTCCGGCAGGATCGCCACAAATTCATCACCCGCAAAACGGGCAAAGACCAGCGCACTGGGGCATTTGGTGCATAATTCACCAAAGGTTGTGGTGCAGGTATCAATTTCATGCCGGGTCATGCCGAAGCCGCCCTCTAGGATGCGGTCGCTGACTTCGCGCAGCACATCATCCCCGGCCTCATGGCCCAGCGTGTCATTGACCTGCTTGAACCCGTCCAGATCGATGAACATCAGCGTAGCAGGACAACCCGCCTCGCTCATGATCTGCAGCACGTGATTGACCACGGCCCGGTTCGGTAATTGCGTGACCGGATCGCTATAGGCGAGGATGTTCATCCGCAGGATATTGTTGTTCAGCCGGTCCACCATCGCGCGGAAACTGTCGGCCAGCCCGCCCACTTCACAGGCGCAATCGACATCAAGCGGCGAATTCAGGTCACCGGCGATGATCGCTTCCGTGCTCTGTCGCAGCTGGCGGATCGTGCCTGCCAGCTTGCTGGCTGCGCAATAGGTGATGAAGGCGGGGACGAGCGCGAGCACCACAGTGCCGGCAACCAGTTCCATCCAGCTCGTTTCCTGTGCGCCGGTAAAGAGAATGAAATAGCCTGCTATAACGCACAGTGTCGTGAACACGGCCGACATCAGGGCAAAGCGCACCGGGATGGAATTGAGCCCCCGCCCCTTCGCCTTTTGCAGCGATTCACGCGCAGCGGCAGCGGCGGGGCTGATGCTCCACTCCGCGACCTTCATCGCCCGTCCAAAATCGCTATGCCGCTGTTCCAAAACATTCCCCGAGGAGGCAATTTTCACCCACTGCAACATTGCCACAGCGAGTGGTAACCGGGGCTTAGGAAGCGTGCTTAGCGCATTGCCAAACAGATGCAGTTAATGGTGCAGTAGGGATTGCCGAACCCGCGCCTATTTCGGGCGGATTTCTCCCGGCTCATTGGCAAGAATGCCGACCACTTGAGTCCACACCGCGACATTCTGGCGCAATTGCACTGGGTCGATCTTGTCCAGTGTATCATCTGGCGTGTGATGCAGATCGAAATAGCGGGTCCCGTCCTGTTGCAGGTCGATAATTGCCGTGTCCTGATCGCGCGCAATATTGATATCCGCCCCGCCCGTGGCCACTGCCATGCCATTGGACACGCCGAAGCGAACCACCGATTTTGCGATCCTGTTATGCAATGCTGCATTGCTTTCGCGGAAATTGCTTTCGAACTTCCAGATCCGGTCTGCGCCAAAATCGCTTTCCAGCCCGACCGCAATCGGCTCGTCCAGATGGGCCGCGCTATAGGCTTTGCTGCCCCACAGGCCGGTTTCCTCTGCCCCTGCCATCAGCACGCGAATGGTGCGCAAAGGCTGGCCGGCCTTGCCGACATGCCAGGCGGCAGCAGCCACAATGCCGCAGCCCGCGCCATCATCAATCGCGCCGGTGCCGTTCCACCAGCTATCGATATGGCACGCCACCAGCACGGGCGGCAGCGAGGGATCGCGCCCCACGATTTCTCCCACCACATTGCCGCTGGTGGTGGTGCCCAGATTGCGCGGGGTCAGCGTCAGTTTCAGGATGATCGGGCGGTCCCCGGCGCGGGCAAACATCCGCTCCAGATTCGCCGCATCGGGCAATGGCAGCGCCCCGGCCGGAGTAGGCGCCACGCCTTCAGGGAAACCGGTGCCGCCCGTATGCGGATTGCGGTGGAGATCGGTGCCGACGGATTTGATGATCGTTGCCAGCGCACCCTTTTGCGCGGCAATGCCAGCTCCGACCCAGCGCACAGGCCCGGCAAAGCCATATTGGCTGCCATCCTGTGTGGGCGTCATGGCATGGCTGATATAGGCGATCTTGCCTTTCAGGCTCCCCTCTGGCGCGGCGCGCAGATCATCGACCGTGCGGAAAAACACCACTTCACCGGTGATCCCATCCGGACCGGTAGAGGCGCTGCCGCCAAGCGGCTGCACCACCAGCGGCTGAGCGAAGGGGCCGACCACTTCCGCCTTGTGCACGTCGCCCGGCACCCAGGTCTGCATCTGATAGGGTTCATCCGCGACATTGGCGAAACCGCGCGCCTTCAGCCAGCGCATCGCCCAGGCCCGCCCCCGCGCCTCCGCCTCTGTCCCCGCCTGACGCGGGCCAACCTCGGTGGTGATCCCTTCGACGAAATCCCACGCCAGTACATCCTGCTCCAGCGCCTTGTCAGCGGCATCGGCAATGGATCGGGATTGCGGATCGGCCACCCCCAGCTGGGCAGAAGCGGCAATGGGAAGCGAGAGAGCGGCAAACGCGAGCAGGACCTTTTTCATGGGGTTGAGTGCTATCCGCACGGCCTCACGAAGTCCAGCTTGCCCCGCGCGCCAACACACCCTATCTGCGCGGCAAATCCAGACCCACGAATTTCCGCGAAGGACGACCCCGATGGCCGCGCAATATGCCTATGTCATGAAGAGCATGACCAAGAGCTTCCCCGGTGCCCAGAAGCCGGTGCTGAGCAATATCAACCTGCAATTCTATCAGGGTGCCAAGATCGGCATCGTCGGGCCGAACGGCGCGGGTAAATCTACGCTGATGAAGATCATGGCCGGGATCGACACGGATTTCAGCGGCGAGGCATGGCCGGGTGAGAATATCACGGTCGGCTATCTCCCGCAGGAGCCGGAGCTGGACCCGACCAAGACCGTGCTGGAAAACGTCAAGGATGGCGCGCGCGAAATTGCCGACATGGTCGAACGCTTCAACCAGATCGGCATGGAAATGGGCGAGGAAGACGCCGATTTTGACGCGCTGAGCACGGAAATGTCCGAGCTGCAGGACAAGATCGACGCGGTCGATGGCTGGACGCTCGACAACCAGCTCGAAATCGCGATGGAGGCGCTGCGCTGCCCGCCGTCCGACATGGGCGTGGAAAGCCTTTCGGGCGGTGAAAAGCGCCGCGTCGCCCTCACCC
>JAGREF010000244.1 GCA_020446665.1 Sphingomonadaceae bacterium | reverse complement strand
AGCCGCAACCAATTGATGGATGCCGCCTATCCCGACGATGTGTTCGTGGATGATCGCACCGTGGACAGCCACATCAAGCGTATGCGGCGCAAATTCCGGGCGGTGGATTCCACTTTCTCTGCCATCGAAACGCTTTACGGCGCTGGCTACAGCTTCACCGATGGCTGACGATAGCGGCATACGCTTTGGCGGATGGCTGGAAGGGTCGGGCATTGCTGGCCGTTTCTCCCTGCCTTCACGCATATTGGCGGTGAATATTCTGCCGCTGGTGCTGCTGGGCGGGGGGATTTTTTACCTCGATTCCTATCGCAAGCAATTGCTGGATGAACGCTTCAAGCTGGCCCGCATCGAAGCGCAGATCACCGCTGAGGCGCTGGCCGGGGCCACCCGCGAAAGGCAGGAGGCCTTGCTGGTCCAGATCGGCAAGGAACAGCGCCTGCGGCTGCGCATGTATGATGCGGAAGGCAATTTGTGGGCGGACAGTTTTGAACTGGACGAACCTTCCTTCGCATTCGATGTCGCCGGGGATGAAGGCTGGGGTGAACAGATAGCCCGCGGCATGGATCGCGGCGTGGATATGATCGTGGGGGCAGACCCGATCCCCGACTATATCGAGCCCAAGGACTCCAAGGCTGATGCCTGGCCGGAACTGCGCCGCGCCCGGGCCGAAGGGCTGACTCAAATCCAGCTGCGCGACTGGTCTGACGGAACGCCGGTGATCAACGCCGCTGCACCGGTCGGTTTGAAAGGGGCAACTTTGCTGACCACCCGCAATGCGGTGGACATCACCAATGCCGTGCGCACGGCCCGCACTACGCTGGTGACATTCTTTGCCCTCTCGCTGCTGATGTCGATTGCGCTGTCGCTCTATCTGGCGCGCACCATCGTGCTGCCGATCCGCCTGATCGCCCGCGCCGCCATTCGTGTGCGGCTGGGGCGCGACCGGCAGGTGGAGGTCCCTCGCCTGCCCGAACGGCGCGATGAAATCGGCCTGCTCGCCCGCGCCATTTCCGACATGTCCGTCGCGCTGCGCCAGCGGATTGACGCGGTGGACCATTTCGCTGCCGACGTTGCGCATGAAATCAAGAACCCGCTGGCATCTTTGCGCAGCGCGATTGAATCGCTGGGCAAGGTGGAAGACCCGCAATTGCGCAGCCAGCTCAATGAAATTGCCAGCCATGATGTGCGGCGGATTGACCGGTTGATTACGGAAATCGCAGATGCCAGCCGGATTGATGCAGAGCTGACCCGGGCGACCTTTGAAAAGATCGACATGAGCGAACTGGTGAAGAACATCATCGGCTCACGCGAAGACCGGGACGAGAATGAGCAAGCCAACATCATCCTTACTCCCTCTCGCTGGAGCGCGATGGTCATGGGTGTGCCCGCCCGGCTGGAGCGCGTGATCGAAAATCTGCTGGACAATGCCGTCTCCTTTTCTCCGCCCGGCGGAGAGATCGCGATCACGCTCGATACCGATGCCGAGCATGTGACCCTGCAGGTATGTGATCAAGGCCCCGGCATCCCGGCCGAAGCCCGGGAAAAAGTGTTCCAGCGCTTCCATTCGGTGCGCCCGGATGCAGAGGCGTTTGGCGACCATAGCGGCCTGGGCCTGGCCATTGCCCGGACCATTGCCGAAGCGCATTACGGCACACTCACCGCCCATGACCGGCCCGATGGCCAGAGCGGAGCCTGCATGCTGCTGCAATTGCCCGTTGCCAAAGATAAAGCACCGGCATGATCCATCAGGCCAGCTGTGTCGCAATTGGTGGTCGGGCGCTGGTGCTGGAAGGGCCGCCGGGCAGCGGGAAATCCACTCTGGCGCTGGCTCTGATTGATCGCGGTGCGGTGCTGGTAGGGGATGATGGCGTGACTTTGCAGGCAGAGCGGGATCGGCTGATCGCTGCGCCGCCACCCAACATCAGCGGCCTGCTGGAAATTCGCAATGTCGGGCTGGTCAGCCTGCCGGTTACCCGCGCCGCAGTGGCGCTGGTCCTGCAACTGACGCAAGATGCTCCGCGCTATGTTGACCGTGTGGAAACGCGCGACATGGCTGGCTTTGCGATCCCCTGCCTGCCATTTGATCCGGCCATTCCGGCAGCGGCAATCCGCGCAGAACACGCCCTGATGCTGCATGGCCTGTCTCCTGATGGCGCGCTTGCCTGAAACCCCTTCCCATTCGCGGCAAATGAGCGCAGACCCGCCGCCCATGCCTGACGAGTCGCATATGGCGGCGCCCCGCGAGCGCCAGAATATATTGCTGGTCACCGGCCTTTCCGGCGCGGGCAAGACCACGGCCCTGCGCGTTCTGGAAGATCTGGGCTGGGAAGCGATCGACAATTTCCCCATCCGCCTGCTCGACCGGATGATCGGCAGCGACGCAGGCGGCAAGACCCCGCCTCTCGCCATCGGATTTGATTGCCGCACGCGCGGGTTTCAGCCCAATGCGATCATCGATCAGGTCAAGGAACTGAGCGCGCGCGAGGATCTGCTCGTCACCACATTGTTCCTCGATTGCAACGGCCGCGAGCTGGAGCGGCGCTTCAACGAGACCCGCCGCCGCCACCCGATGGCGCAGCAGGGGCCGGTCGCGCATGCCATTGCCGCAGAGCGTGAATTGCTTGCCCCGCTGCGCCGCTGGGCGGATGCGGTGATCGATACCAGCGATTATTCCAGCAATGATCTGCAACAGGCGATCCGCGAACGTTTTGGCGACAGCGCCGCGCGCGAGATGGAACTGATCGTCTCCAGCTTCGGCTTTGCGCGCGGCATGCCGCCGCTGGCCGATCTGGTGTTCGACATGCGCTTCCTCGCCAATCCGCATTGGGAACCGGACCTGAAAGAGCAGACCGGAAAGGATGCGCCCGTGGGCGACTATATCCGGCAGGACGAGGCCTTTGCCCCTGCTTTCGCGCATATTCGCGATCTGCTGCTGACCTTGCTGCCCCGCTATGCCGCGCAGGGGCGCAGCTATGTCAATGTCGCCTTTGGCTGCACGGGCGGGCGGCATCGCTCTGTCTTTACTGCCGAACAAATGGCCGGGGCCTTGCGCGAGCATGGCTTTTCGCCCACTGTACTACACCGCAATCTGGGATCGCGCGCAGCCGATAGGATCGAAGGGCCGCAGGCATGAATGTTCAAGCAAAGAGCCTCTCTGCATGATTGGCATGATCCTTGTTACCCACGGTGATCTGGCGGATCATTTTGTCGAAGCGATGGTGCATGTCGTGGGCGAACAGCCCGATGTCGCGACCATCTGCATCGGCCCCAATGACGATATGGAAGAACGCCGGGCGGAAATCGCCTCTGCCATTGAACGGGTGGATAGCGGCGCGGGGGCCATCGTGCTGACTGACCTGTTTGGCGGCACACCCTCCAACCTCGCCATTTCACTGCTCGATGCCGGGCGGGTGGAAGTGATCGCGGGGATCAATCTGCCCATGCTGATCCGGCTCGCCGGGGCGCGCAAATGCATGGGCGTGGTCGATGCAGCCAAGGCCGCGCGCGATGCGGGCCGCAATTATATCACCATGGCCTCAGAATATCTCAGCCAGCAGGATGCCGCCGAATGAGCGAGTTGCGTCGCACCGTCACCATCGTCAATCAGCGCGGCCTGCATGCGCGGGCGAGCGCGAAATTCGTCAACGCCGTGGCCGCCCTACCCGATGGGGTGGATGTGCGCGTGGCCAAGGATGGCCATGAAGCCGCTGGCGGATCGATCCTGGGCCTGATGATGCTGGGCGCGGCCAAGGGCCACACCGTCGAAGTGATCGTGGGCGGAGCAGGCGACGAGGCTGTGCTGGAACAGCTCTGCGCGCTGGTGGAAGACGGTTTCGGCGAAGAGTGATGCGCCGCGAAATCACCGGATTTTCCAACCCCACGGTCAAATATCTGCGCAGCCTGCGCGACAAGAAGCACCGCAAGCGGGAACAGCGATTTCTGGCCGAAGGGCTGCGCCTGCTGACCGATGCGCGCGAATGCGGCCATCTGCCGCAAATGCTGGTAATGGCGACAGGCCGCGATCCGCACCCGCTGCTCGATGCGCTGGAAAGCGCGGTGGATGCGGCGGGCGGCGAGATTATCGAGACCACGCCCGACATTCTCGCCAAGATCACCGGCAAGGATAACCCGCAGGCAGTGGCGGGCGTGTTTGCAGAATTCGACACCTCGCTGGCGGCGCTGGATCGCACGCGCTCCGGCATCTGGCTGGTGGCGCAGGCTTTGCGCGACCCGGGCAATCTGGGCACCATGCTGCGCACCGGCGATGCGGTGGGTGCAGGCGGGCTGATCCTGATTGACGATTGCGCCGACCCGTTCAGCGTGGAAGCGGTGCGCGCGAGCATGGGGGCGATCTTCACGCAGCAGGTCGCGCAGGCGCGGTGGGACGATTTCCTGCCCTGGCTGGGCGAGGGTTCCGGCCAACTGGTTGCAGCCAGCCTGCGCGATGCCGTGCCCTATCGCGGCGCGCCCTACACCGCGCCTTGCTTCGTGCTCGTCGGCAATGAATCGCGCGGCCTGCCGGAGGAGTATGAGCTGGCCTGCGACCTGCGTGTAACCATGCCGATGCGCGGGCGGGCAGACAGTCTGAACGCGGCGGTGGCAGGCGCGGTGCTGGCCTATGAAGTGCTGGACGGGCTCGAACGGCGCTGAGCATTCAGCATCCGGTCAGGCCGGGCGCGCTGTAATGCTGGCATGAAAATCACACCCACGCTCTTCCTCGCCGCCATGGCGCTGTCCACCGGAGCCTGCGCCACCATGCCCTCTGCCTCATCGCCTGCACTGGCAGGGACCGAATGGCGCTTCACCGCGATTGATGGCGCTGCGCCCGCTGTGCCCGACCGGGCCGAATTGCGTTTCGAGGCGGATCGCATGGGCGCGAATGTCGGCTGCAACGGCATGGGCGGTGACTGGCGGCTGGATGGCAGCACGCTCATCACCGGCCCGCTGATCTCCACCCAGATGTATTGCGAAGGCCCCGTCTGGGACCAGGAACGCGCAGTAAGCGCCCTGCTGGCGGGCAAGCCGGAAGTGCAGCGTGCGGGGGATAGGCTGGTCCTGACCGGCGCAGGCCACCGGGCGGAACTGGTGCTGGCGGGGGAGTGAGAGGGTAGCAGCCCCACCAGACAACACGCCCGTCACCCCGGGCCTGACCCGGGGTCCCGCTCCCCTTGAAGTGCTCCGATGGATCGCAAGCGCAAGGGTCGCTGAGCGCACAGCATGGCCACAAGCTATCGCGGATCGACGTATGTCTGCGTACCGTCGCTATGCTCGGTTGAGCAATCCTTACGCTGAAAGAATAGCGGGACCCCGGGTCAAGCCCGGGGTGACGGGTTAAGAATGAGTTTGTGTAAGTGCCTGTTTTCGGTGGTCGTCAAGTTTATGCGCTATGGCCGGGATGGGGAGTAAGCTACCGTTCAATTTTCGCCTGATTGATCTATTGCCTCAGGGTTTGGCGCCATCCAAAGCCGTTCTTGTGGAAACGGTATTCGGTAGGAGGCAGCCCACTTTCGATCGTTTATCTCTACGGCTCCTCTCGGGTTTTTCAGAGCGAGAAAGCTCTCAAGTGCTCCCAATTCGGAGGATGGCAAGAAAAGACTATAACTGTCTCCACGCTGGATTGTCGACGGTGCAGATAAATCGGGCCATTCCTCGTTCCAATGGATCGATGGTTCGGGCGCATAGTCGTAAGGCCAGATCATCACTTCAATTTGTGCTGGCATCCAAGGTTCTGATCGCGCAGACTTGAAAGCTCGTATAGTGTTAAAGGCTTCGGCTACCGCAGCCGGAAGCCGCGAAGTGACTTGCTGGTCATCAAGCGATCCATAGACACTAAGGAATACGGGCGGATCGCCATATATTAGCAGACTATTGTCCGGTTGGTCAGTCGCTTCAGCGACGTCATATTCCCCGTAGAATTTGGGAGAATCGACTTTTGACAGAGAGTTCTTGATCGAGAGTAGCTCTGCTTCCTTCAAGCGGACTGAGCGGAAGCCATCGTCGGTTCGATATATCACCTGTCCATCGCTATAGAGCGCAAATCGCGGTGACTCTGATCCTATGACCATTCCCCACGGGTCGCTTTCCAGAAGAACGATCTCAGGGACAGGTCGTTCGTCTTGCCGCATCCCCGCAAGCATTTTTGGCCGCTCAAAGAAGCGCACATTTTGGGGAAGCGGGTTTATTGGTGCATCTGCGTAAGGCAAATCCAATGGGGGTGCCTCAGGCACCTCTCCTACTGTTGCCTCGCAAGAAGCAACCGCAAGACAGATCATGATTGCCAGCGCTTGTTTCGCAGGTCGCATTCACTGAGTTTGCATTAAGAGCGGACCGTCTGCAACGTTGCCGCAAGCCGCCAGTCTAGTTTGGCCTTACGATCCCCAAAACCAGACCCGATGCTCGCTAAACCTAATCCCCCGCCACCAGCACGGTAATCTGCCACTTCCCATCGCGCTGCTGCGCCAGCAGGCGGTAGTCGATCAGGCTGCGGAGCTGGTCTGAGCGGACATATCCGGTGGGGCCTTTCGGTTTCGATACGCGCAGATATTCCGCATTCTCCTCCCACTCGCCGGCCAGTTGCACCGCGTCCCAGTTGAGCCTTGCGAGCAGTTTCGCGTCACCATCGGGGGCTGCGCGCATTGCCACGTCGGGGCCGGTGGCGAGCATTCCTTCCATGCCGTCCACTTCGTCAAACCGCTGGCTCCAGTACCAAGGCAGGGTGATCTCCGGCCCTTCCCCGCCATCGCCCGCCGCGCAACCCAGCAAGAGCAGCGCATCGAGTTCGCGCCAGAGATTGTAATGGGGATCGTCCAGCCGCTCGCGCAAAGTCTCGCGCCCGCTGCCGCCGCCGAAATCGAGCAATATTTCCGGCGAGGCCAGCGCTAGCAGCATCGCCTCGTCACGATTGACCACCGTCGTGGTCAGCGCGCGGCGGAAGTCCGTCGCGCCGGGGACGGAGCCGCATGTATCGCGCGGGGGCCAGCTTTTCGCCTCTGCCACGCCGGGCAGAGCAAGCAGCGCCACCGCTGCCAGAACCAGCTTCTTCATTCGGCAGCTTCCTCCGTCTCGTCTGTCGCCCCCTCGATCAGCAAATCCTCGCTGGTATAGCGCGGCGCGCCTTCCACCAGCGGCACATCCTCTGCATCACGCTTGCCGGTTTCGATGCCCTTGTCCCGCAGCTTGCGGGCCGAGGACAGCACATTGCGTTCAAAGCTGCCAACAAAGCTGTTGTAATTCTTCACCGCGCTTTCCAGCCCACCGCCGACCTTGCGCAAATGCTCCCCGGCGATGGCGATGCGGTCATAAAGCTCGGTCGCCAGCGTGCCGATGGCGCGCGCTTCGGCGGCCAGCGCATCCTGCCGCCAGACCTGCGCCACGGTGCGGGCAATCGCCACCAGATTGGTAGGTGTCGCCAGCAGCACCTTCTTTTCAAAGGCAAAGTCCCACAGCGCCGGATCATGTTCCAGCGCGGCAGCGACGAAATGTTCGCCCGGCACGAACATCACCACATAGTCTGGCGCATCCTCGAACTGGCTCTGGTAACTCTTCGCCCCCAGCGCCTGCACATGGGTGCGCATCGAGCGGACGTGATCCGCCAGCGCGGCATCGCGCGCTTCATCGCCATCAGCCTCGAACGCTTGCTGATAGGCGTTGAGCGAGACCTTGGCATCGATCACCAGCACCTTGCCGCCGGGAATCCGCACGATCGCATCGGGGCGCAACCGGCCATCTTCGGTCTCTATCGACTGTTCGAGGAAGAAATCGGTGTGTTCGGCCAGGCCGCAATTTTCCAGCACATTCTTCAATTGCTGTTCACCCCAGCGCCCGCGCGCCTTGGGCGCATTGGTCAGCGAATTGCCCAGCCGCTGCGCCTCGCGGCGGACCTGTTCCTGCCCGTCGCGCATGGACTGGATCAGCCCGGCCAGCTGGCCGAAACTGTCCACCCGCTGCTTCTCCAGCGCGCTGACCTGTTCTTCGTAACTCTTGAGCCGCTGGTTGACCGGTTCGAGCAGCGCCGCGACGGCTTCCTTGTTGGCTTTTTCTGCATTGCCGAAGCGTTCGCTGGCGCTCTTGATGAATTCTTCCTGCGCGCGGCCCAATACGCGCGATCCGGTCAGCTGGAATTCCTTCAGCAATTCCTCGCGCGCTTCCACCAGCAGGCGCTTCTGCTCGTCAAAATTGGCGGCATTGGCCTTGAGCGTGGCAAGCTCGCCCTTCAGCGCTTCACGGTCATCGCGCACTTCATCGAGCAATTGCGCCAGCGTATCGGCCCGCGCCGCACGGTCACTCATCGTCGCCAGTTCGGGCGCCATGCGTGCCAGCCGCTCGCGCGCCTCCTTCGCCTCTCCCTGCTGCTCTTCTGCTCGCCTGCGCCATTCAGCCACCGGGCGCGAGCCGACAAACCAGCCAATCGCTGCAAAAGCGAGGCTGAAGGCAAAGGTGATGATAATCGCAACAATCGGTTCCATCCCGCCATGCTAAGCAGAACGGAGAGAGAACACCAGACCTATTGCAAGCTTTTCCTCCATCGCGGAGGAATTCGCCCGATCACGCCGCCTTGCGTGCCTTTTCCAGCTTCTTGAGCGCCATATTGCGCTTCA
>JAGREF010000014.1 GCA_020446665.1 Sphingomonadaceae bacterium | reverse complement strand
GGATCGGGAGGTCCCCCCGGGATGTCCACGATGAACGCCTCCATGCCGATCATCAGCAGCGGCGCGGTTTCACCCAGCGCACGGGCCATGCCGATAATGGTTCCGGTCAGAATACCGGGCAGGGCGAGGGGGAGAACGTGGTGGAACACCACCTGTACCGGGCTTGCGCCAATCGCCAGCGCACCGTCGCGGATTGAAGGGGGCACAGCCTTGATCGCATTGCGGCCGGAAATGACAATCACCGGCATAGTCATCAGTGCCAATGTCATACCGCCAATCAGCGGGGCGGAGCGGTAGTTGGGGAATATCCAGAGAAACACCGCCAGGCCCAGCAGACCGAAAATGATCGAAGGTACTGCCGCCAGATTGTTGATCGACACTTCGATCACGTCGGTCCAGCGGTTCTTTGGTGCATATTCTTCCAGATAAAGCGCCGCCAGCACGCCTATGGGGAAAGCCAGCAGCAGCGTTACCAGCATCGTTAGCATCGAGCCCTTCAAAGCACCCCAGATCCCGACCTGTTGCGGGTCAGTCGCGTCGGAGCGGCTCAGGAAGCCGATGTCGAATTTGTTGGCCAGCCACCCTTTGGCTTCCAGGTCCCGTGCCAGGGCCTGCATTTCCGCTGAACCTTCACCGCTGAACCCTGCGGCAAGATCAGCGCTGGCGGGAAGCCAGAACTCATGCTGCCCTTCCAGCAATTGCGGATTGGCGTAAACCCGCGAGGCAACTTCGCGCCACGCATCCGGGCTGATCTCTTCCGCCGCCTCAGCGCCCAGCGCTTGCTCTGTGCTGAAGCTTACGATTTCCGGCAGCGACTGCATCTGCATCGCCTGTACGGCATTGTTTTCATCAAGGCTGCTGGTGTCGATTGCAAGCCCGACTGCGCTGAGGTCAATCTGGACCTTCAGTTCGGTACGCTGGAAGCCGCCAAAGCCGTTGATCGTCATGGTCACCAGCAGGAATGCCAGCACCGCGACAGAGAACAGGATAGCGCCAAGCCCGGCCATCTTGAACCGGCGCTCGGCAGCGTAGCGCTTCTTCAACCGCGCCTCGAAAGCGGCGGTGCGGGTAGGGGCGACGGTCTCACTCATAAGCTTCACGGAACCGCTTCACGACGCGCAGGGCGATGAAATTGAGGCCAAGGGTGACCAGGAAGAGGACAAAGCCAAGCGCAAAGGCGCTGAGCGTGGCCGGATGATCGAAACTGCCTTCGCCTGTCAGCATGGCGACAATCTGGAAGGTAACGGTCGTCATCGCTTCCAGCGGGTTGCCAGTGAGATTGGCAGATGCACCAGCAGCCATCACCACGATCATGGTTTCACCGATAGCCCGGCTAATCGCGAGCATGATCCCCGCTACGATGCCGGGCAAGGCCGCGGGCACCAGCACCCTGCGAATCGTTTCAGAGGTCGTTGCCCCCATCGCCAGGCTGCCGTCGCGCATCGCCTGTGGCACAGCAGCAATCGAATCGTCAGCCATGGATGAAACGAAGGGGATAATCATGATCCCCATGACAAGGCCCGCTGCCAATGCGCTTTCGCTGGAGGCGCTGGTAATGCCAATCGACACGGCAAAATCGCGAATGGCCGGCGCGACCGTAAGTGCGGCGAAATAGCCGTAAACCACAGTCGGCACACCGGCGAGGATCTCCAGCGCCGGCTTGAGCCATGCGCGCCAGCGGGGCGAGGCATATTGGGTGAGGTAGATCGCACTCATCAGGCCGAGCGGGATGGCCACGATCATGGCGATGATCGCGCCAATATAGATCGTGCCCCAGAACAGCGGGATTGCGCCATAGCGGCTGCCATCCGGATTATCCGGATTGCTCATCGGGTCCGGCCCCCAATGTGTGCCGAAAAGGAAATCAATCGGGCTGACCATGCCGAAGAAACGGATCGTTTCGAAGACCAGGCTCACCACAATTCCCAGCGTGGTGAGGATCGCAATCAGCGACGCGAACAGCAAGATAGCCATAACGGCCTTTTCCACCCGCGTGCGCGCAGTGAAATCAGGCTTGAGCCGCAGAAAAGACCACGCGCCGGCCAGGAAGGCGATCAAGAGGGTGATCACAACCCCGATCATGTTGTAGCGTGACAGGGCATCGCGATAAGGCTCGACCAACGCCTCAGCAGCGGGGTTGAACACGGCCTGGGCTGCTCCGCTTGCCACGGCACGGGCTTCGCGCAGGATATTGTCCCGCTGGAAGCCAAAAGCAGGAAGGTCAGCAGCAGCCGGGCTGGCGAGCACATGCTGGGCCACCAGCTGTGGGGCGATCAGGCTCCACAATATGATAAAGGCAAGAACGGGAACCACGATCCACAAAGCCACGTACCAGCCGTGGTAATTGGGCAGGGCGGCCAGCTTTCCCGCACCTGATGCGCGCTGGAAGCTCCAGGCCCGCGCTCGCGCAGCCAGCCAGCCAGCCAGTCCAAGGCCAAGCGCCAGCAGGAGCAGGATCGCAGGGGACATAGTCGGTATTAGCCTCGTCTATGCCCGGTTACGGGCGGATGGGTGCAGCACGCAGATACGCGCAAGGACAGAATCGGCGTGCCATCTATGCCCTGATGCGGGCGCGATGTTCAAGAATTGTGACATATCTATGACAGATCGTCGTCTTGCGTCTCGATTTGTGGAATGCGGACGGTGATATGGGTTCCCTTGCCCAGCTTGCTCCGGATGTCGAGCCGTCCGCGGTGACGTTCCACAATATGCTTCACAATGGCAAGGCCCAGCCCGGTTCCACCTGAGGCGCGGCTGCGGCCCGGATCCGTCCGGTAGAAGCGGCGAGTGAGGTGAGGCAGGTGTTCCGGGGCGATGCCTTCGCCCTCGTCGATCACCTGAATTTGTGCATCGCCATTTTCAGTCTCGTCCAGCAACACGGTCACCGGTTTTTCCGGATCGCCATATTTCAGAGCATTGTCCACCAGGTTGCGGATCAGCTGTTCGAGTTGTTGGGTGTCGCCGCGAACAGTGATGCCTGCGCCAAGGGTCAAATGCAGCCGGCTGATGCGGTCGTCGCCTGCCGCATCCCGCGCTGCGCGTTCCACAAGTCCGTGCAGCCGCACATGTTCTGCGGGCTGGTCATGCTTTTCAGCTTCCACCCGCGAAAGCGACATGAGGTCGCTGACGAGCCCCTGGAGGCGGCGGGCTTCCTTGTGGATAGTACCGAGGAAACGGGTAGCGGTGGGCGTATCGAGGCTCTGGTCTTCCAACCCTTCGGACACAGTCTCCACATAACCGATTATGGAAGCCAGTGGAGTGCGCAGCTCATGGCTGGCATTGGCCACAAAATCAGTATGCGCGCGGCTGATATCGGCCTCCGCCGTCTGATTGATCAGTTCCACCACGGCGCTGTCATCATCCATGCTCTGGCGCTGTATCCGCCAGATGTCCCGCCGTCGGGTCAGGCCATGGATAACCGCCGATCCGCTACCGCCCCGGTCAAACAAGGCGATGGCTTCGGGATGGCGCAAGGCAACGCGGATGTCCTGCCCGACAATATGGCCGCCCAGCACTTCGCGGGCACTGCGACTGGCCATGGTGATTCGGCTACGCTCGGTAAACAGGATCGGTGTGCCAGAGTGTTCAATCACCTGTTCCATGCTGGCGCGATTGAACGGCCCTTCGGCCTGGGTGCGGACAATTTCTGGAGGGCGGGCCGCGGCAAGCCATAACGTCCCACTCCAGACCACAAGCACGGCAAGAGCCAGGCCCATATCGATTCCCACGGTCAACAGGCCGAGGAATGTGGCAATGGCAAAGGAAATGCCAACCCACGGAATGTTGCGCTGTGCATCCATCGCGGGGAGGCATTACAGAGCGAAGCCGCAAGGGACCAGCCTGAAAGTCCAACAAATTGTGGGGGAGTTTTGCCGCTTGGGCAAATGTCCACCGTGGTGACCCCTACGGGA
>JAGREF010000243.1 GCA_020446665.1 Sphingomonadaceae bacterium | reverse complement strand
CTGATGCTGTCTCATGGCGGCATTGATACGCTGCAGACATCCTATAATGGCCTGCGCAGCCGTTCCTATTTCGGGATCTATACGATCCGCGAATTCGCCGATACGCAGGTGCGCACGCTGGCCCATGGCACCACCATGCATGGCAAGCAGCATGTCGAGCCGGAACGCGCGCTGGAGCCGACCAGCTATTACACTGCAACCTCCGGTGTCGGCCTCACTCTCGCCAATGCCGGCAAGATCTATGGCAAGGGCGCAAGGGTGGGCGTGGTCGGCCTGGGGGCGGGCACTCTCGCCTGCTATCGCGAGCCGGACCAGACCTATGATTTCTTTGAAATCGACCCGGCGATCCTCGCCTATAGCGAATCCGGCACTTTCACTTTCATGAAAGCCTGCGCGCCGGATGCGGTCACGCATATTGGCGATGCCCGGCTGAAACTGGACGAAATGCCAAAGGGCACGTTTGATGTGCTGGTGATCGATGCCTTCTCGTCAGATGCGATCCCGCTGCATCTCATCACGCAGGAAGCGATTGATACCTATCAGAAAGCGCTGAAGCCTGACGGGTTGCTGCTGTTCCATATCTCCAACCGCTATATCGACCTTAATCCGGTCCTCTCGGCGGCGGCGCAGGAACGCGGCTGGGAAATGCGCATTCGTGACGATATTGCCGAGGAAGGCGATGATCCTACCAAGGCTCCGTCTGACTGGGTCGTTACCAGCCCGGATGCAAAACGGATCGAACAATTGCTGGAACTGAGCAAGGATCGCGTTTGGGTGCGGCTGGCGGTGACAGAGGATCCGGCATGGACGGATGATTATGCGTCGATCCTGCCTTTCATTCGCTGGGAAAACATGCTTTCCAAACATTGATGAACACATACAGACCAGACGTTTCGATCATTCCCATCCACGGGAAGACTCCGCGTATCCACGACAGCGCCTTTATCGCGCCCGGGTGCCGCATCATTGGTGATGTGGAAATTGGGCCGGACAGCTCCGTGTGGTATAATTGTGTGATCCGGGGCGATGTGAACCGGATCGTGATCGGCGCGCGCAGCAATATTCAGGACGGGACCGTCATCCATTGCGATTCGCCCAGCCCGCGCGATCCGGGTGGTTTTCCAACCACGATTGGCGATGATGTGCTGATCGGCCACAATGCGATGGTCCATGGCTGCACGCTGGAGGATCGCGCTTTCGTCGGCCTTTCCGCCACGGTGATGAATGGCTGCGTGATCGAAGGCGACGCCATGCTGGCGGCAGGCGCGATGCTGACACAGGGCAAGCATATGAAGGCGCGCGAATTATGGGCTGGGGCGCCAGCCAGGCTCCTGCGCGAACTGCCTGATGCCGCGATTGCGGACATGCGGCTGGGCGTGGCGCATTATGTCGAAAATGCCAAACGCCACGCAGCGGCGATTGCTGCGATGGACAATGGCGCGGCCAAAAGCTGATTTTCCGCCCGCTGAGGCAATTTGCGCTCTGGCAGATAGCGAAGGGCGGCTGGCCCTGCGCGTCACCCCCGGCGCGCGCAGCGAAGGGATCGAGCTGGGCGAGGGGGTCTTGCTGGTAAAAGTGCGGACCAGGCCGCAGGACGGCGCTGCCAATGAGGCGGTGTTGAAAATGCTGGCAAAATCGCTCGGCATTGCGACGTCACGACTGCGCTTGTTGCGCGGCGCAACCGGGCGCGACAAGCTGGTGCAAATCGCGGATTAATCGGAAGCGACCATCCCCATGGCCATCATGTCGATTCTTTCAGCCATGGCCTTGGCCAGATCCTTGTCCTCCGGCCCGCAATCGGCAATCGCGCGGGCCATGGCGTCGGCCCACTGATTGGCGACATCGCGCTGGATTCCCAGCCCGCGATGCGCGCTCATCATGCATTTGCCTGGATTCTGCTCGTGCCAGTCACGCGGGCCGCCTGCCCAGGCAGATAGCCAGCCTGCCAGCGAATCGCGCATGGGCTGCAGATCGGGCGCATGCATGGCGCGCAATTCGGCATATTGCGCGTCGCTATCCATCAGATCGTAAAAGCGATTGACGATCCGGGAGATAACAGGTGCACCGCCCAGGGCTTCATAGGGCGTGCGCGGCGGTGCGGCTTCGGCATTCATGTGGGGATTCTCCAGACAGGCAAGACTTGCGAGCCTTCTCATGCAGGGAATTGGACGCAAGTGCTTTGATGTGACGCAAATTGCCGAAGCGATGGGAAGCAGCCCCTCATCCAACTCCGGCTAGTTCACCTTCGACAAGTTCAGGCTCACAAGCCTCCATATCCTTCTCCCCCGGGGAGAAGGATG
>JAGREF010000242.1 GCA_020446665.1 Sphingomonadaceae bacterium | reverse complement strand
GGGATACGCTGGTCGATGCCGATTATGCGCAGAATGGCACGAACTGGCAGTGGGTGGCGGGCACCGGGGTGGACAGCAACATGTTCGTGCGGATCATGGCTCCGCTCAGCCAGAGCGAGAAATTCGACGCGGCTGCCTATATCCGCACCTATGTGCCGGAACTGGCTGGGCTGGACGAACCCTATATCCACGATCCCGCCGGGCATGGCTGCCGGGTGGAGGGCTATCCAGAACCGCTGATCGCGCATCGGGAAGGGCGCGAGCGGGCGCTGGCGGCGTATAAAGCAATGAAGGGGGAATGAGCCGACGCAAAGCTTGTCCCGATGGGCCATGCGCGGCATACTGACAGGCATGAAAGCAGGGGAGGTCATCCGTGGCGGCGAGCTGATCGCCGGCGGCGCGAAATTCGCGCGGGGGGCGGGCTGGCTTGCACGCCTGTTCGCGCCCGGCTTTCACAAGCTGCTTTACCGGCTCGATGCCGGGATGGAGCAGGGATCGCTGCTGGGGCAGCTGCCCGATGGGACCACACGCATGCTGGGCGGCCGCGCGCCCGGCTTTGAAGCGGAAGTGACGCTGCATGACTGGCGCGGCCTGTTGCGTCTGGCCAGCAATGGCTCGATTGGCTGGTTTCAGGCGTGGGAAGCCGGGGAATGGGAAAGCCCGGACCCGGTGCCGGTATTTGCGCTGTTCTCTGCCAATGCGATGGCATTGGGCGATACGGGCCGTGCCAAGGGGCCGTTCCGTCTGGCGGCGCGGATGGCGCATTGGTTCAACCGCAATTCCAAGGCGGGATCGCAGCGCAATATCCATGCGCATTACGATCTGGGCAACGATTTCTACCGCGAATGGCTCGACCCGACGATGAGCTATTCCAGCGCGATCTGGGACGGGGCGGAGAGCCTGGAGGCGGCGCAGCGAAACAAGTTTGCGGAACTGTCACGCAGGCTGGGCCAGCCCGAGACGCTGCTGGAGATTGGCTGCGGCTGGGGTAGCCTGGCGGATCACTTTGCGCGGCACGCAAGCAAGGTCACGGCGATCAGTCTGTCGGACGAGCAGCTGAACTGGGCGCGTCAAAAACAGGATCGCTCGATAGAATTTCGCAAACAGGATTATCGCGACGTGGACGAGCAATTCGATGCCATCGTCAGCGTGGAAATGGTTGAGGCAGTCGGGCGCGAATATTGGCCCAGCTATTTCGATTGTATCGCCCGCAATCTGAAACCGGGCGGCAAGGCGGCGATCCAGTATATCGCCATGCGCGATGAGCTGTTTGAAGCCTATGCCAAGAGCGCAGATTTCATTCAGGCCTATATCTTCCCCGGCGGCTTGCTGATCAGTGCCAGCGAATTTCGCCAGCTGGCGGCAGAGCGCGGGCTCAGCTGGGAAGATCAGCGCGATTTTGCGTTCGACTATGCCGAAACGCTGAAGGCATGGCGCGAGAATTTTGATGCCGCTGAGCGCGAAGGGCGCCTGCCTGACGGGTTCGACCAGCGCTTCTGCAATCTCTGGCGCTTTTACCTGATGTATTGCGAAGGCGGCTTTCGCGGCGGCGGGATTACCGTCAGCCAGGTCACGCTGACCAAATCCTGATACCTGCCATTGAAAGGGCAAGCATGTTGAAAAAAATCCTTATCGTCCTGCTGGTGGTCATTGCTGTCGCCTTTGGCCTCAGCTGGGCCTTTGTCGACCGGGATACGCGCAACCTCATTGCCAACATGCCGACCGATGCCAATGTTCTGTTCTGGTCGCAGGAGCAGCGCGATGCAGCCTTCCGGGCGATGGATGCGCTGCCGGTGCTGGCGCAGGCGCGGGTGATCGAAGCGGGCGAGGCGCCGCTCCCCCTGCCGCAGGGCGATCCGCTGGCAATCGACATGGATGTGGACGACTATATGGCGCATCAGCGCACTGCCGGGCTGGTCATCGTGCAGGATGGCAAGGTGGTGTTGGAGCGGTATGGGCTGGACTTCTCCGCTGAAGGCAAGTGGACCAGCTTCTCTGTCGCCAAGAGCCTGACCTCGACAATGGTCGGTGCGGCTGTGAAGGACGGCTATATCAAAAGCCTGGATGACAAGGTGACGGATTACATCAAGGGGCTGGAAGGCTCTGCCTATGACGATGTCACCATCCGCCAGTTGCTGACCATGACCAGCGGCGTGAAGTGGAACGAGGATTATTCCGATCCGGAATCCGATGTGGCGAAATTCAACAACCACAAGTCGGGAGACGGGCTGGATGCAACCGTCAGCTATATGCGCAAATTGCCGCGTGAGGCGCCAGCGGGTGAGAAGTGGGTGTACAAGACCGGTGAAACAAACCTGATCGGCGTGCTGGTGAGCGAAGCAACAGGCAAGCCGCTGGCAGAATATCTCTCTGAAAAGGTCTGGGCCCCTTTCGGCATGGAACAGGATGCCACATGGCTGCTGGGCAGCACCGGGCATGAAATTTCCGGCTGCTGCATTCAGGCTTCAACGCGTGACTATGCGCGTTTCGGCCTGTTCATTCTTGGTGGTGGCAAGGCTGATGGGGTGGAGGTCTTGCCAGAGGGCTGGCTGGCAGAAGCAACCACGAAACAGGCTGACATCGGGGCCGAAGGGCGTGGGTATGGCTTCCAGTGGTGGACCAATGATGATGGCAGCTTCGCCGCGCAGGGGATATTCGGGCAGGGCATCTTCATCGACCCGGCGCGCAAGCTGGTGATTGCCAGCAATGGCAACTGGCCGATTGCCAGTGACGGCGACGATCGCGGCCCGCAGCGCGAAGCATTCTACAAGGCGGTGCAGCGGGCGGTGGATGCGAAGGCCGCTGCTGCCAGCTTGCAATAGCTTACAGGACGCTGCGAAATACCGTGGGGGCCTGATAGCGGGCGAGAATATTGTCGTGCACAATGGGGCTGAGCAGGTCGTAGAATGCGCAGCCAGCGATGGAATTTTCCCACCAGACGACTTCGGCCATGAGCGATTCGAGCCCGGGCAAGGTCAGCCAGCAAATCTGGCCCGGATGCATGCGGCTGATCGATGTCGCGGAAAAGCCGGAGATGGAAAGGTCATGCACTACCGTCTGGAAAGCGCGACCTCCGGAAACCCGCAGCTGGCTGGGTATGGTGATCCTGGTGCGCGGCGCACAGCGATCTTCCTGCGCGGCAAGTTCGTAACGGTCTCTTGTGTCAAACATGGTCGGCGCTTCCTTCGCTTCGCAGCAGGCTTTCAGGGAGCTTTCCCATCAGCCTTTGCACAAGGTCGCCGAACCTGCTTTCTGTTTCTTTTCCGCTTGCAGTTAAGTGGTGGGGTTAAACAGGATTCACCACGCGCTCGCGGTACCTGTTAGGGAAATCTTCCGCCAGCAACTGCACGATCCGGTCGGCCACAACCTGCGGTGGCTTAACCGTCTGCGGATCTTCACCCGGATAGGCACGAGCGCGCATTTCCGTGCGGGTTGCGCCGGGATCGAGGATGGCAACGCGCAACTCGCTGATTCGCTCCACCTCCTGCGCATGGCAGTCGAGCAGCACTTCAAACGCTGCCTTGGTGGCGCCATAGGCCCCCCAATAGGGGCGTGTTTCAGTGGCGACGCTGCTGGTCAGGCCGATAATGCGCCCATGCTCGCTGCGCTTCAGTAGCGGATCAAAGCCAGCCAGTAGAGCCTGTGTTGCCAATACATTGGTCGTCAGCGCCTTGCCGAACAAATCGCCTTCGATCTGGCTTACCGGGCCAAGCGTTGGCAAATAGGCCGCATTGATGACCATGATGTCGAGCTTGTTCCAGCGGCTTGCGATGGCAGCTGCCAAACGAGGGATGGCATCCTGCTCGCTCAGATCCATCGGCGCGATGGTGGAGGTTCCACCCGCAGCGTGGATGTCATCCTCGACTGCTTCAAGTGCCTTCACAGAGCGGGCCGTCAAGACGACACGCGCTCCGGCCGCTGCCAGTGCCTTGGCTGTCGCAGCCCCGATTCCCTTGCTTGCCCCCGTTACGAGCGCAATCCGGCCTTCCAGAGCCTTGATAACCGACATCAGCTGTCCTTGTTGACGGGGAGACTGAGCTGCGCCGCATCCTGCTGGCGCAAGGTGAGGTCAGTCAGCGAGGTGGGATAGTCACCGGTGAAACAGGCATCGCAGAATTGCGGGCACTTCTTGTCGCGGCTTTCCTGACCGACCGCGCGATAGAGCCCGTCGATGGAGACAAAGGCCAGACTGTCCGCCTTGATGAATTCCCGCATCGGTTCCACATCCATCCGCGCGGCAAGCAGCTTCGATCGTTCGGGCGTATCGACACCGTAAAAGCAGCTATGCGCGGTGGGCGGGCTCGCGACGCGGAAATGCACTTCTGCAGCGCCTGCTTCGCGCATCATTTCCACGATCTTCAGGCTGGTCGTGCCGCGCACGATGGAATCGTCGATCAGCACGAT
>JAGREF010000241.1:1791-2204 GCA_020446665.1 Sphingomonadaceae bacterium | reverse complement strand
CGGCGCGGGCATGAACCGCATGCGCATCGCTGCCTCCAGCCGTGACGCGGCCCTGCGCGCCCAGTGGAAGAAGCAGCAGGACGCTCTCGAAGCGGCCTCTGCCTCTGCCACTGCCGCTGCACCGGTTGCTGAGGTCGAAGAAGAAGCGGACGCCGTCCCGAGCGAAGAGGCAATGCGCGCTGCCATGGGTGGCGGAGCCCCGGTTGCCGAAATGGATGCCCCCGCTGCGGACGATGCGGGCGAGGAAGAATAAGCCTCGCCCGCAGCCCGCAAGGCTGAAAGAAAGCGCCCCGTCGGAGCTCACGCTCTGGCGGGGCTTTTCTTTGTCGCTAATGTCGGGCAGGTGCCGCCCATGATCATCACCCGTTTTGCCCCTTCGCCCACGGGCCGGCTGCATGTCGGCAATATCCGCA
>JAGREF010000241.1:0-1781 GCA_020446665.1 Sphingomonadaceae bacterium | reverse complement strand
TGCATAACTGGATGCTGGCGCGCAAATCTGGCGGGCGTTTCCTGCTGCGGATTGACGACACCGATGCAGAGCGCAGCCGGGAGGCCTATGTCACGGCGATCCGGGCCGATCTGGCGTGGCTGGGGATGGAGCCGGACGGGGAGGAGCGCCAGTCGGCACGGCTCGATCTCTATGATGCGGCGTTTGAGGCGCTAAAGGAAGCCGGGCGGGTCTATCCCTGTTATGAGACCGGGCAGGAACTGGAGCTCAAGCGCAAGATCGCATTGGGGCGCGGTCTGCCGCCGATTTATGACCGTGCGGCCTTGTCGCTAAGCGAAGATGAGCGCGCAGCAAAGGAAGCGGAAGGCATTGCCCCGCATTGGCGCTTCAGGCTCGACCATGACGAGATGATCCGTTGGGATGATGGTGTGCGGGGCCCACAGAAATTCGATCCCGCGACGCTGTCCGACCCGGTGATCCGGCGGGCCGATGGCAGCTGGCTCTACATGCTACCCAGCGCGGTGGACGATATGGATATGGGCATTACCCATGTCCTGCGCGGGGAAGATCACGTTTCCAATACAGCTGTACAAATTCAGATGTTTACCGCACTTTATGCTGCGCAGCATAAGGGTGCAGCAAAACTGCCGGAACTGGCGCATACTGCGCTGCTGGTGGGCAAGGAAGGCAAGCTCTCCAAACGGCTGGGATCGCTGGGCTGCGATGCTTTTCGCGAACAGGGCGTAGAGCCCGAAGCGCTGGTGGCGATGCTGGCGCGGCTGGGCACATCGCTGCCGGTGGAGCCGATTGCGGATCGTGCCGCGTTGCTGGACACGTTCGACCTTTCCACCTTTGGCCGCGCGCCTGCCCGGTTTGACGATGCAGAGCTGGAGCGGATCAACACCGCTATTGTGCACCAGCTGGATTTTGGGGCGGTGCAGAACCGCCTGCCAGAGGGAATGGACGAAGCTGGCTGGCACGCCATCCGCCCCAATCTGACCCATGTCAGCGAAGCGGCAGAATGGTGGCGGCTGGTGACCGGCCCGATTGAGCAACCTGCATTTTCCGAGGAAGACCGCGCGTTCCTCGCTCAGGCGGCGCAGGCACTTAGCTGGAGCGATACGCCCTGGCAGGATCTGACCGCCGCGCTAAAAGACAGCACGGGGCGCAAGGGCAAGACGCTGTTCCTCCCTTTGCGGCAGGCGCTGACCGGCCTGGACCATGGCCCGGATATGAAGGAGCTCCTGCCGCTGATCGGTGAGGACGAAGCGCGCAGGCGGCTGGCCCAATCTGCGGCCTGATGGGGAGGACAGAATGACAGCACAGCTTGGATCACCGCTTGCACTGCCTTGTGGCGCGGTTCTGCCGAACCGGCTGGCCAAGGCAGCCATGACCGAAGGGATGGCAACCCCCGATGGCCGCCCAACACCAGAGCTGGACCGGCTCTATGGTATCTGGGCCGATGGCGGGGCGGGCATGTTGCTGTCTGGCAATATCATCATTGATCGCGATCATCTCGAACGGCCCGGCAATGTGATTATTGACCGCGAGCCGGATGAGGATATGCGCCACCGCCTGGCCAGATGGGCTGCGGCGGCCACCCGCGCGGGCAATCATTTCTGGGCTCAGATCAGCCATGGAGGCCGCCAGACGCAGAAGCTGGTCAATCCACATCCCAAATCCTCTTCCGATGTAAAGCTGGCCCTGCCCGGCGGGCAGTTTGGCAAGCCAAGCCCGCTGACAAGGGAAGAGATTGCCGATCTGGTCCAGCGTTGGGCGATTGCTGCGCGCCTGCCAGCAGG
>JAGREF010000240.1 GCA_020446665.1 Sphingomonadaceae bacterium | reverse complement strand
CGACGCTCAACCGCACATGGATCCCCACGCAGGACAGCCCCGGCATTCGCCAGACATGGGAAGCCCGCATCACTGCGCCGGAAGATCTGACCGTCGTCATGTCCGGCCTGTCGGGCGGTGATCCGGAGGAGCTGGACGATGGCCGCCGCGCTTTCACCTTCTCCATGGACAAGCCGGTCGCGCCCTATCTGATCGCGATTGCCGCCGGTGACATCGTGTTCCGCGAGCTGGGCCCGCGCACGGGTGTGTGGAGCGAACCGGCGATGATCGACGCCGCTGCGGCGGAGCTGGAAGATACCGAGGCGATGGTGGAAGCGGCGGAGGCGCTATACGGCCCCTATCGCTGGGGCCGTTATGACATGATCGTGCTGCCGCCTGCCTTCCCCTATGGCGGCATGGAAAACCCGGTCATGACTTTCCTGACGCCCACCTTCATTGCGGGCGACAAGAGCCTGACCGGGCTGGTCGCGCATGAGCTGGCGCATAGCTGGTCGGGTAATCTCGTCACCAATGCCAACTGGACTGATAGCTGGTTGAATGAAGGCGTGACCTCCTATTTCGAAAACCGCATTGTCGAGGCAATCTACGGCAAGAAGCGCGCCACGCAGGAGGCGCTGCTGGACTTTGCCGCGATTGAGGAAACACTGGATGAAGTCGGCGAAGATGCGCCGGGCACTGCGCTGCATCAGCCGATCGGCACAGACAGTGCGGGCAGCGCGATCGTCTATAACAAAGGCGCGGCTTTCCTGCGCACGGTCGAGAATATTGTCGGGCGTGAGAAATTTGATGCCTGGCTGCGCAGCTGGTTTGACCGGCATGCTTTCCAGCCTGCCACATCGGCCATGCTGCTGGCCGACATGCGCGAGAACCTTGTGCAGGGGGACGCGGAGCTGGAGGAAAAGCTGCAGCTGGAAGACTGGATTTACGGCACCGGCCTGCCAGACAATGTCTGGCGCCCCGATGCCAGCGCCTTTGCCGCTGTGGACGCAGCCGTGGGGGCCTATACAGACAAGCGCGCTGTGCCGCAGGCAGAGTGGCAGGAATGGACCTCTGCCGAACGTCAGCGTTTCCTCGACAATCTCCCAGAGAAGCTCACCGCAGCAGAGCTGGCGGAGCTTGATGAAACGCTCGGCCTCGCCAGGACGGGCAATAATGAGGAATTGTTCCTCTGGCTCGAAATGGCTCTGGCCAATCGGTATGAACCTGCCGTCCCGCAGGCAGAGGCGTTTCTGGCGGGCGTGGGGCGCACCAAATTTGTCCGCCCGCTCTTTGCCGTCCTGATGGATCAGGGTAGCTGGGGGCAGCCCATTGCCAAGCGCGTCTATGCCAAAACGCGCGGATCCTATCACGCGGTTACGCGCGGGGCGGTGGACCGGGTGGTGGGCCAAGCGGGATAATTTTCGCGCTCCAATGGGACTTAGGGGCTTGGGACACGGCTTGGCGGTCCTTATCGCCGCTCTCCAGACGCAGGATCGGAGAGCGCAATGACCGGAGCCGCCAAAGCCATTATCGCAGTTTTGCTGATTGCAGTGGGGGCACTGGCCTTCCTGCTTTGGCGCGGCCAGCCTGCGACAGAAGCGGTGGGTGGCAGCAACCCGCTGGATCAGCGTGAGGCGTTGCTGCTCAATGCTGAACAGCATCACCATATACTTGGGGAAATGCGCAGCCTGCTGACCGCTGTGGCGCTGATCCAGCAAGCGCGTGCTCGCGACGATTGGACAGCCATCGCCGAAGCAGCCAGCGGGCAGGGCACGCGCCGCGGCCAGACCCCGCCGGCCGGAATGCGCCAGGCGCAGCCGCCAGCCTTCCGCCAGATGGGGCGCGGCATGCGCGAACAATTCGACGTGATCGCCGATGCAGCGGCGGCGCAAAACGGTGAAGCGGTGGATACAGCTCTGACAGCTGCATTGGGGGCCTGCATGGGCTGCCACGAAAGCTACCGCGTCCAGTTGGCGCGGTGATTGCGCCACACTGGCGGGAAATACGCTTTTTCTTGCACTTGGCTCTTGCTCCTGCAGCCCATGCGCAGCACATCTAGCAAACGATGCTGCGCCAATATGAACTTGTAGAACGGGTCAAAAGCTATGAGCCCGACGCTGACGAGGCGCTGCTTAACCGCGCCTATGTCTATACGGTGCAGAAACACGGTACGCAGAAGCGGGCCAGCGGTGATCCTTATTTCAGCCATCCGGTAGAGGTCGCCGGGCTGATGACCGACCTGAAGCTGGATCAGGAAACGATCATCACTGCGCTGCTCCACGACACAGTGGAAGATACGCTGGCGACAATCGAGGATATCGAAAAGAATTTCGGCCCTGATGTTGCGCGGCTGGTGGATGGCGTGACCAAGCTCAGCAAGATCGAAGCCATGCCCGAGGATGAGCGGGCGGCAGAAAATCTGCGCAAGTTCCTGCTCGCCATGAGCGAGGATATCCGGGTGTTGCTGGTCAAGCTGGGTGACCGGCTGCACAATATGCGCACGCTCCACTTCATCAGGAACGAGGACAAGCGCCGCCGCATCGCGCGCGAGACGATGGATATCTATGCCCCGCTGGCCGACCGGGTGGGCATGTATGAATATATGCGGGAAATGCAGCTGCTCGCTTTCGAACAGCTGGAACCCGAAGCCTATCGCACCATTACCGGGCGGCTGGAACAGATCCGCAGCAGCGATGGCGGCCAGGTGGATGCGATTGCGCTGGCGATCAAACAGGCGCTGGCTGAAACCGGGCTGAAGGTCGAGGTTTCAGGCCGCGAGAAGCACCCCTATTCAATCTGGCGGAAGATGGCAGAGCGGCATGTCTCTTTCGAACAGGTGACGGATATCATGGCCTTCCGGGTCATCACTGAAAGCGAGGCCGATTGCTATGCCGCCTTGGGTGTGCTGCACCGGACCTGGCAAATGATCCCGGGGCGGTTCAAGGACTATATTTCCACGCCCAAGACCAATGGCTATCGCTCGCTTCACACCTCGCTGATCTATGAAAATTCGATGCGGGTGGAGGTGCAAATCCGCACCCGCGATATGCACCGCACCAATGAATTCGGCCTCGCTGCGCATTGGGCCTACAAGCAGGGTGACCGGCCCGACGGGCAGGTCGGCTGGCTGCGCGATCTGATCGAGATTGTCGATGCCAGCCATGATGCAGAAGAGCTGCTCGAACACACGCGCATGGCGATCTATCAGGATCGCATTTTCGCCTTCACGCCAAAGGGCGCGCTGTTCCAGCTGCCCAAGGGTTCGACCCCGGTGGACTTCGCCTTTGCCGTGCATACGGATCTGGGTGCGCAGGCGGTGGGGGCCAAGATCAATGGCCGCCACATGCCGCTGCGCACTGTGCTGGGCAATGGCGATGTGGTGGAGATTATCAAGGGCGCGGATGCTGCCCCGCAGCTCGAATGGCTGGGTTATGTCGTGACGGGCAAGGCCCGCGCCGCGATCCGCCGCGCTGTGCGCCTGCGCGAGCGGGATGAAGTCGTCGAGATCGGGCGCATGCTCTATGACGAGATCGTGGCACGTCTGCCGACCAAGATCGGCAAGAAAGCGACAGCCGCCGCGATCAAGCGGCTTGACCTCGAAGATGAGGATGATCTGATGTACTGCATCGGCGCGGCCAAGCTGGCCGACCGGGAAGTGATGGAAGCGCTGGTGCCCGGTTCCACCGCGCAGTTTGTAGAAGAGCAGGACTGGCCGCGTCAGGAACGGGTCATTTCCATTCGCGGGCTGACGCCGGGCGTGGGGTTCAAGCTGGCCGATTGCTGCCATCCCTTGCCGGGGGACCGGATTGTGGGCCTGCGCAAGGCCAATGAAGGCGTGGTTGTGCACGCGATCGACTGCCTCGAACTCGCCAACGGGATTGACGAGGACTGGCTCGACCTGTCCTGGGGCAAACGGTCAGGCGGGGCAGTCGGTGCGCTGTCAGTCGTGCTGTACAACCGGCCGGGCACTCTGGCTGAAATGGCGACCATTTTCGCCAGTAATCACGCCAATGTGGTCAATCTCGAACTGGTTGAACGTGACAGCCCGTTCCACACCTATGAAGTGGATGTGGAAGTGCAGGATCTCGCCCATCTGACCCGCATTCTGAGCGGGCTGCGCGCCAGCGAAGCGGTGGCGCAGGCGGAGCGGATTTAGAGCAATTCCAGCTCCACGCGCACCGGATCACCCGGCGCAAGGTCTTCGGCGCGCATCACTTTCTTGCTCACCAGCAATATCCATGAGGTGGATTGGTCCTGCGGGAAGACCGAGGTTTTCCAGCGCGTCTCGCCAATCTGCGCCATCACCTTGACGGAGCCAAAGCCGCGCTGCCTCCCGAATTCCAGCCGGTGCAGCCTTGCATGCATGGCGATGGCCTCTGCCGTCGCCCCATCAATTCGCAGCAAGTGATAGATCGCCTTGTCCCCCTGCCAGCGGGTGAGCGGGGCGGTGTGGGTGAGGGTTTCAGTCACTGCCTGCTGCTGCTTCCACCCGCCGCAATGGGACTGGCAGATTGCAAATATCTGCTCCGCCAGCGGGCACGATAAAGAAGGGATCGCGCCGGTTGGCACGGGCATCGACATAGCGGGCGAAGGTTTCGCCATTCGTGTCGAGATATTCGAATGCGGGCCGCTCGCCCTCGGGCAGGTCGCTGGCGAGCCGGACAGACAGGATCGGCACGCGCTTGCTGGCGTCGAGGTAGAAGCGCAACGGCCCCTTGCCACGCGGCAGGGCAGAGAGATGCTCGATCCCCTCAATCACCCGCCCGACCAGCGCGATATTGCGATCAAGATGCCGCGGCGCATGGCCGATCACCGTGTAAAGCTCCGCGCCCGAACCGGTGTCCGGCGAATAGTTCCGCCCGACGCCGACCATGCCGTAGCAGTGGATTGGTGCCGCGGTTGGTCCGA
>JAGREF010000239.1 GCA_020446665.1 Sphingomonadaceae bacterium | reverse complement strand
CATTGGCCAGCAGCACGGCAGCGCGGGGGCTGGCGCCGCTGGCAAGATCAGCATTGTCGCGCGTCGCACGGATCAGGCGCACGACATAATCGACAATTTCCTTGGCTACGGTGACCTGATCGAGCGCGGCACCGGCCGCTTTCAGCTTTTCTGTGCTGGCAACCGCCTCAATGCCGAAATCAGCCGGGCGGGCCGGGCCTTGCCGCTTGCCGAAACGCTCCACGATGCGCGCTTCTTCCTGCTCGTCGGGATAAGGGACCAGCAGCTTGAACAGGAAGCGGTCCAGCTGCGCCTCTGGCAGCGGATAGACGCCCTGATTTTCAATCGGGTTCTGCGTGGCGACGACCATGAACTGACCGGGCAGCGCGTGGGTTTCCCCGTCCAGCGTCACGCGCCGTTCCTGCATCGCTTCCAGCAGTGCCGCCTGTGTCTTGGGCGGGGTGCGGTTGATTTCATCGGCCAGCAGCAATTCGCAGAAGATCGGCCCGCGGGTCAGCGTGAACTGGCTGGTCTGGAAATTGAACAGGTTGGAGCCCAGAATATCACCCGGCAGCAGATCCGGCGTGAACTGGATGCGGCCATAATCCAGCCCCAGCGCGCTGGCGAAACATTGCGCGAGGAAGGTCTTGGCGGTGCCGGGCGGGCCTTCCAGCAAGACATGGCCTTCGCTCAACATCGCCACCAGCAAAGCTTCGATGGTTTCTTCCTGGCCAACCACGGCCTTGGCCACTTCGCCGCGAATGGCGTGGGCGAGATTGCGCACATCGTCGAGCGTCATACTCATCGGGCAAGCATCCTTTCGATGGATTTCAATGCGTGGGCAGCACGCAGGATTTCAGAGGGGCGGGTGGCATTATGCAGTGCCGCCGCGCGTTGAGAGAAAGAGGGCGCGTCTGCCAGCCTCCGCTGCAGCGCGGCGTCGATGGTTTCGTCATCCATATGGCGCAGACCGAGCTTGTGCGCGATGCGCAAGCGGATCTGCTCGACATAGGGTTCAGTCAACAAATGCAGCCGTCGGGTGCGCAACACAAATCCACCCGAATTATGCACCAGCTGGGTCTTGCCAAAGGCGATGGCACGCTCTTCGGCGACGGGTGGGCCAAAGCGGCGGAAGGCGCGCCAGCCGACCACGAACATGGCGATGATGAGGCAGATCGTGGCGGCGAGGAAGGGCGGGGTGAAGGCCAGCGTCAGCAGGTTTTGCGTTCGCTCCAGCCCGTTCTGAGTCAGGTCGAATATGATCGGAAGGTCGCTGTCTGACATGGCGGTTTCGACCAGTCTCAGTGCCAGTTCGGCCCGTTCGCGGTCCGCCATGCCGTAATTGTTGAGGAGGTCCGGCTCTGCCACGACAATCACACCCCAATTGTCGCCATAGTCGTCATCATCATAGTCGTAGTCGTAGTCATCGCTGCTTGTCGGCGGCTGGATGCCTGCGGCCTGATCGAGCGACGGGTAATAGCCACCATCATCGAGGAAAGCGGCCAGCATCTCCCCGTCCTGCCCTTTGACCAGCGCCATATAGGAAGCGTCATCGGGGATGGATTGCAGCGCTTTCGGATCGGCCAGCGGACCGGAAAAGCCAAGGCCGGACCAGGCCTTGGCCGGGTTTCCGTCACGGCCATTGGTGGTGTCATCAATCGACGGGATGAATTTCAGATCACTGTCGAAATCTTTCGGCCATTCCGGGCTGCGCGCATTGCCGAGAAAGACCCAGCCTTCTTCCTTTTCCACCGGGATCTGGTCCGGGATCTGTATCGCGTTCCATTTGGGCAGGATTACCAAGGTTGGCCCATTGTATCGACGTTTGTCGATGATCGCCTGGATTTCTTCCGCATCGGCATAATGCGGCGGTGTCAGCACCAGCAGGCCGTAATCATCCATCGATGCCGGATTGCGGGACAGGCGCACTTCATGCCCTTCGGCCTTGAGCAGCTCCACCAGCGCGGCATATCCGGTCAGCCCGCGTGATGCGGCGTGGGCCGCGCCATTATTGTCCTTTCCGCCCGTATTTCCCGTACCAATGAAATAGAGCATGGCGAAGAACATTACGGCGCCAAACAGCAGCAGGCCGAGCACGACCTTCGGATTGAAGGCGCTGGTCGGGCGGATGGCGCGGGTGGAGGCGATGGCCGCTTCGCTCAACGCGAGCCTCCTGTCCCGGCGGGCAGATCTTGCAAGGCGAAATCGGCATAGGCCGCGCGGGCAGCCTGCCAGTCATCCGCACTCAGATTGCGCAAGGCGAACAGGCTGCGTTCCACTCGCTCGGCGATGACGCGGAATGCCTGTCGGGCCGGGTCTGGCAAGGCAGGCAGGGCCGACAATTCGCGCGCCGTGCTGGATGGTTCGACCCAGTCGGGCTGGGCCGTGGCAATCTGGTGGACGCTGCGTTTCAGGAGCAGATGGGTGGCTTCGTCATAGCGGCCCTCTGCCGCCAACCTGTCTGCATCGTCGAGCAAGGCCAAGGCTTCTTCGCGTTCAGGTGCCCATGCAGCTGCTTCATACGCGGCCCGCCCCTTGCGCGGGCCGAGGTCCAGCACCGGGGCAAGCAATCGCCACAAGACATAGAGCAGAGCGGCAATGGCAAGGCTGATCAGTACCCATTTGAGCACGGGCCAGCTCATCCCCAGCATTTTCCCGAGCGGTTCAAACAGGCTCTGGAGAAATTCGGAGATCGACTTGAGCCAATCGGGTGGCTCCTGCTGCATTTTGGGGATTTCTATCGGGGTGTACTGGATGGATTCGTCAGCGCGTATGGCTTCCCAACCTGCCGCTGCGTCATCCGCTGCCTGTTCCCCGCTACCCGTCGTCACCAGGCTTAGGTGGCATGGCAAGCGAAGCAGCGCAAGCACTCGCTTGCGCATTTTGGTTGCGAATCAGTCTGCCAGCTGCCCGCGCTGCCGCGCCATGGGGTAACTGCCGAGGATGCGCAGCTCCTTGCAATGGAATTCCAGCTCCTCCAGCGCGCGATCCACCCGCGGGTCGCCCGGCGCGCCGATAATGTCGGCATAGAACATTGTTGCAGCGAAGCTGGCCCCGCGCTGGTAACTTTCCAGCTTGGTCAT
>JAGREF010000238.1 GCA_020446665.1 Sphingomonadaceae bacterium | reverse complement strand
TGCTTGGCCAGCCCTTCCAGCAGTTCCCAGGTGAGGTTCAGCCCTTCATGGTCGCAATAGGGGCTTTCCAGCCGCATCAGCGTGCGCAGTGACTGGGCATTGTGGCAAAAACCGCCATGGCGCTCCATCGCATCGTGGAGAGCATTCTCTCCCGCATGGCCGAAAGGCGGGTGGCCAATATCATGCGCCAGGCATAGCGCTTCGGTGAGGTCTTCATCCAGCCCCAGCAGCCGCGCAACCACGCGGCCAATCTGCGCCACTTCCAGACTATGCGTCAGGCGGGTGCGATAATGGTCGCCATCGGGCGCGATAAAAACCTGCGTCTTGCTCTTCAGGCGGCGGAAAGCAATCGAATGGATGATCCGGTCGCGGTCACGCTGGAATTCGCTGCGCGCGCCGCGCGTCCCTTCGCGGTTTTCATCGAACTCGCGGCCGCTCGACGCGGCAGGATCAGCAGCAAATGGGGCACGTGTCATAAGTAGCGCGGGCTTAGGTCACGCGCTGCCCCGCGACAACGGGAACAATCAGGCAACATGGCGCGATTGCGATGCCCGGTACCACAATGGCGTTCAGTCCTTGCCCAACAGCCATTGCGCTGCAGCCTCGCAATGAATACGCGCGGAATCGAATAGGGGCAGGATATTGGCATCGACATCGACCACCATTTCCAGCTCCGTACAGGCAAGCACAATGGCCTGGGCTCCGTCACGTTCCTTGTTGGTGATGATGGTGCGCAGGGCCCGCTCCGCATCGCGGGTGGCTTTGCCCAGCATCAGTTCACCGTAAATGATCCGGTCAACCTCATCGACCACATCCAAATCTGGCGGCAGGAGATCGACCCCATGCGCCACCAGACGCCGCCGATAGAAGCTTTCTGTCATGACATTGCGGGTGCCCAGCAAAGCCGCGGTCTTCACGCCCTTTTCGGCCATGCGCTGGCCCACGCATTCGGCAATATGCAGCACGGGCACAGCCACGGCTTCGGCCACGCGGTCATAAATCTTGTGCATGGAATTGGCAGCGATCAGGATCATCCCTGCCCCGCCCTGTTCCAGCCGCCGGGCTGCCGCGATCAGCTGCTCTGCCGCACGATCCCATTCTTCATTGGAAGTAAGACCATAGAGTTCCGCGAAATCGAGGCTTTCCAGCAGGATCGGTGCGCTGGCCATACCGCCCCGCGCCCGTTGCACCAGCGTGTTGATAGTCTCGTAATAGGTGCGGGTAGAGACCCAGCTCATCCCCCCGATAATGCCCAGCTTGCGCAACTATGATCACTCCCGTCTGCAGATTTCATCTGGCTAGGCGAAGCGTTAAGCCGCGTCCACTGCGAGGAATGGTTATCGTTGAGGAAGTTCAGCGATCCAGCGCCTGACCACCTTCGTTCCGTCATGGTCGATGCTGGTTTTGCCCAGTTCGGGCATGGCGACACCGGGTTCCGGGCTTTCCATGCGATAAAGCAGAATCGACTGGTCCGGCTTGCCCGGCACCACATCGAACAGAAGTTCTCCCGCCCCGCGGCCAGCCGCAACCGGTCGCTTCATGATCCCCAGCGCATGCGGATCATCCTGTTCCCAGCGCAGATCGAGGCCGGAATTGGAGGCCGTGGCTCCGGGCCGGTGACAATGGGCGCAATTGGTTTCAAGATAGGCTCGCGCCGCCAGATCAGCGGGTGCACTGGCGCGTTCTTCCCACACTGGCAGTGTATCGGCGCCATCCGGCAAAGCATCCAGCCGCCCGCCGCGCACCATCCCGGCCAGCCATTCGCCAGACAGATTGCGCGCCTTCGGCCCGATCGGCACGACCACATCATCCAGCCCATGGCATTCCTTGCACTGGTTCTTGTTCGGCACGCGGTAACTGATCTGTTCGCCCGCAGGCGTGGTCACCGGCAACCTTGCCCCTGCCACTGCAAGCTCTGCCTCGGTCTGCTCTTCATTCCAGAGGTAAGGCAGCGCGACCCAACCGGTCGGACGGTGGAGCAGCACGCGGGTTTCAATCAGGCGGCGATCAGCCCCCTCGCCAAAGGCGAAAGTCTTGATCAGCGCGGTCCCGATGGGAAAGCGCAGCAGTCCCTCTCCATCAGCCTTGGCCTGTGCACCCTGCGGGATATAGGCAAAGCGCAATTTCTCCGCCCCATCGGACCAGAGCGGCGTATTGAGACGATAGGGCGTTACCCCTTCGGCGGGCACCTGCCGCGCGAGATCGTCGAAAAAGCGATAGTCTGACAGCTTGCGCGGCAGCGTCTTGCCCTGCACGACCTCGTCCGCCACCGGCACGCGCTCCGGCGTCATCGCCATCGCACTTGCCGCCAGCAAGGTGGCGAACCAAAGCAGGACAGCGCCGAACTTCACTTGATGCGCTCGTCCAGTTCCGCCGACGCGCCAATGCCGGTCATGTCGAACGGACTGGCGGGCCTGCCCACTTCCAGCGGACCGGGCTGCGCTGCGTCCAGCCCCTTGCCCTGATCCGTCAGGTTGAGCGACCAGCCAGGTGTACCCGGCTTCGCCAGCAGAGCCGGCGTTTCGCCATCCTGCAAACCATCCCACAGCACAGCGGGCAGACTGCCCCCGAACATTGGCAGAAGCTGCGATGCGCCCTCAAGCTGCGGGTCATAGCCGCCGCGCTCATAATGATTGCCCTCGATCACCACATTGCGCGGATAGGGGTTATAGCGTTCATCCTCATAGGACTGCGTATAGGCGACCACCATCACCTGTGCGGTAGGGTTATCGACCAGCCAGTTATGCCCGATCACGACATTGTCATTGGCCATCACCAGCACCCCGGTGCCGCGGCGGACATTCGCGACGATATTGCCCGGCGGCGCGAAATTGGGGGTGTCATTGGCAACCACCAGATTGCCGCGCACCACCACATTGCCGCCGCCCATCACCGGCAGATTGGGCAGGTCGAACACCAGGATGCCGCCTGTGTTGCGGGTGGCAAAATTGTTCTCCACCAGCGCATCGCGGCTGTTTTCAATCTCGATCCCGGCCACATTCGCTTCCGCAATCGAATTGCGCACGGTGATCTTGCGGCTCTGGCCAACATAGATTCCAGCGTCAGACGCGCCGGAGACCTGCACGCCATCGATCAGCACATTGGTGCTTTCCACCGGATAGATGCCATAGGCGCCATTGGTGGCCAGCGGCCCCGCCGTCCAGCGCACACGGACGCGGAAATAGACGATATCGTCTGCGCCCTTGGACTTGATCCCGTCACCCTTGGGATTTTCCATCGCGAAATCGCGCAGGGTCACGCCATCGCTGGTCACCAGCAGCCCCTCGCCCGCGTCTTTCTGGCCCGTGAAATCGAGGATGGTTTCATCCATCCCCTTCCCCCGCACAGTAACATTGTCGACATCGAGGCTGAGCCCGTCAGACAAGGTAAAGCGCCCTGCCCCCAGCACGATCTCGTCCCCCGGCTCAGCCAGGATCAGCGCCTCCTGCAGACGCATTTGCGCATCCTCTCCGGCAGGCACTTCGATGGTTTCAGCAAGGGCGGGCGAAGCAGCGGCGACCAGCGCCAGCGCACAGATTGTTTCTCTCCACATGGCGGCGATGCTGCGGCGTACATGCGTGTAAGTCAACCCGCAGTCAGCGGGCCTCGCGCGCGATGCCCGTAGCGCACAGGGCTGCGGAGCTGCTCGTCACTGCCAGCACTTCCGCATCGCCCACCCGGCGCACCCGTTCGACATATTGGCGCAGAGTGACCGGCCTGGCTGGTTCCCCCTTGCGGGCCTGCAGCCGTTCCAGCTTGCGCAACTGGGTGATGCTCAGCCGGTCCACCATGCGCTCTGCCATGCAGGCGGAATTGGCGGGCGAAAGGCCTGCACGCAGCAGGCCCTTCTCCACCTTGCCTTCAGCAATCTGCGAAACGCAGCCAGACAGAAGCAGCGCGGCCAGCGCCGCCACCACTATCCTGCCCACTAGTCGAGCGACTTCACGATTTCCTCGACCATCTTCTTGGCGTCGGAAAGCAGCATCATGGTCTGGTCCATATAGAACACGTCATTGTCGACCCCGGCATAGCCCACGCCGCCCATGGACCGCTTGATGAAGAAGACCTGCTTGGCCTTGTCCACATCGAACACGGGCATGCCGTAGATCGGGCTGGACTTGTCCGTCTTCGCCGCCGGGTTCACCACATCGTTCGCACCGAT
>JAGREF010000237.1 GCA_020446665.1 Sphingomonadaceae bacterium | reverse complement strand
CGGTTGTGCATCCAGCCCGTCTGCCACAGCTGGCGCATCCCGGCATCGACAATGGGATAGCCGGTGCGCCCCTGCTGCCACGCGGCCAGATCGGCTGCGGCTTGCGGGTCGCTGCCCGGATCGCGCCATGCGAGCTGCTCGAATTCCTCGCGATAGCTTTCCAGCGGGTAACGGGGGAATTGGCAGATCACATTCTGCGCATAATCGCGCCAGATGAGTTCCTTGGCGAACACTTCCCAGCCCTTGGTTTTTTCACCTTTCAGGGCATGCCACACCTGCGCCGGGCTGATTTCGCCAAAATGCAGATGCGGCGAGAGGAAGCTGGAGCCATCGAGCGAGGGCAGGTTCCGGTCATCGTCATAACGCGCCACGCGGTCTGCGAAATCCTCCAGCCGCTCCAGCGCTGCCGCTTCGCCAACCTGCCAGTATTCGCGCATGCCCCCTGCCCAGTCGGGCCGCATGGGGAGCAGGGTCCAATCCTCCAGCGCATCGCTGGCGGGCCATTGGTCAGGCAGGCTGAAGTGCTCCGGCGCAGGCAGGCAATCGCGCAGCGGCATCTGTTCCAGCGTGGCGCGGGAGAACGGGGTGTATATCTTGTAAGGCGATCCCGAACCTGTCGTCACCGCGCCGGGCGGGAGCAGGTAATTGCCGTCATACAGCTCCAGCGTCAGCCGCTTGGCCAGTTCGCCCTGCGCCTTGCGCCACCAGGGTTCATAATGGCGGATGGCGTGGATGGTATCCGCGCCCACTTCCTCTGCCAGTTTGCACAATTCCTCCACCGCATCGCCGCGGCGCAGGATCAGGCGGACATTGTGCTTGCCCAAATCGCGCGCGAGGCTTTCCAGCGAATGATGCAGCCACCAGCGCGAGGCACCGCCATAGGCATGGCTCTTCGCCGCTTCATCGTCGAGCACATAGACCGGCAGCACAGGACCCGCCGCCAATGCGGCGACCAGCGCAGGCTGATCAGCCAGCCGCAAATCGCGCCGTAGCCAAAGGATCTGGGGTTTGGTCATCGGGTTCCTCAATCCCCCACTTCTTCAGAGGAGGAGCAATGAGACTTGGCGCTGCGCAGCAATGCCAAGTCGCAGTGGGGTTGTGGCGGAGGCGCAGACGACGCTGGCGCGTCGATACCACCCCCAACCCCCTCCTCTGAAGAAGAGGGGGCTTTGCAGGCCAAGCGCTTTACGGCTCTGTAAGTTCCACACATTGCACATCAGGCAGCGCGACCGAGAACCGATCCCGCGCGCGCGGATCATAGAAACGCGCATCGCGCAGGATCACCGATCCATCCGGCGCGCGCTCGGCAAAGGGCGCGCGCGACCAGAAGAGGAAGGCTTTTGATTGCAAAGCGCCCGTGGCCAGTTGTGCGTCTGACGGCCAAATACACGGTGCATCGGTAATCGGCTTTGCTTTCCAGGGGCTAGGAACATCCCCCGCCGGAATGACGAAATAATGATTTCTCCGTCCAAGGATCAGTTCCCTGTGCAACGGATCAAACGGCAGCGGAGACGCAATCATCTGATCGGTAGGAATTTCTGGCCTTGCCCCCAGTCCATTTTCTGCCGTCGGGACTGCTTTCTGATTTATGCTGTAGGGGACGAAGGACGCGTTGGTAATCACCCAGTTCGCCCCAATATAGGCAAGTGCCAAAGCCAGTGCTGTAATCGCTGGCCATCGCCAGCTTTTGCCCCGCTTCTCCCGTCGCAGCGAGAACCACGTCGCGAAGCCCATCAGCGCCCACAACCACACATCCACGATGAACAGCGTGTCGCCATAGAACCAGCGGCTAGAGAACGGCTCCAGCAGGCGGATGCCGTAGACATTGAGCCAGTCGAGCGCCGGGTGCGCAAGACAGCCGATGAAGCTCAGCAGGAACAGCCATTTGAAGCTGACCGGCAATCGCCCCTCTGGCCGCGTCCCGCGTTTCGCCTGCCAGCGGTCAAAGCCATAGAGCAGCCCCGCCAGCATCAGCGGCAAGAGCACCAGCGCGGGCGGGCCATGCGTGATCCCGCGGCGGAAACCGAGATGCTCGACCCCTTCCAGCCAGAAGAAACACGCCGCATCGACATCGGGCAGATTGGCCCCGATGATCAGTGCGGGCATGGCAAGGCCAGTCTTGCGCTTGAGACCGGCCTGCCCGATCAGCGCACCAACCAGCGAGTGGGTGAGATTGTCCATCTTACCGGCTCAACCTGTCGCTCAGGACGCAGGGTTGGAACGCATGGGACAGTGTCCTGTTCACGAAAACAGCATCGTGCATTCGCGGCGAAAAAAGGCGCCAGTAGAAAGGTTTAACAGTCTGCATTGCGTTGGTTTAGCAGCAGAATGGCTAGGTAGGAAATTTGTTTCGCGCCAAGCCGCCAAGGCGCGAAGGGTTTTGATCAGCTACGGCGCACGTAATTGTTGACGAGGCGCTGACAGCCTTCCTTGAAAGTGTTCATCCCGAAATTCATCAGAAACCCGACACGCAGGTCCATCAGGCGAAGATAAGTTATCACCTGCTTTGCGTGAACCTTGGCATGTTGCTCTGTCGATTTCACCTCTATCAATAGCTCGTCTTCGACGAGAAGGTCGTAGCGGAAAGCATTTTCCAAGACGATGCCATCGTGGCGAAGCGGAACTGTTTGCTGGCGCGAAACCTTCAGTCCGTCACGCCGCAGGCCTTCATACAACAAGCTTTCATAGACAGTCTCTAGCAGACCCGGACCAAGATCGCGATGCAACCGGTACCCCCGATCGACACAATGCCTGGCAAGTGCTTCGCTATCCACTAACAATCCTTGGCGTCTTGGCGGCTTGGCGCGAAAACCCTTCGTTTCTTCATGTGAGAAAAAACCAAAAATCCCTACTCCACCGTCCAGGTCTGCCCCTTTGCCAGCAGGGCCGCCAGGTTCGGTTCCTTGCCTTCGCTCAGCCGCGCATTTTCAGCCACGACTTCCTGCTCATAACTCGGGCGGGGATCGTCATAGAGGACACCCAGAGCCATCGGGAACGGGCCAAAAGGCATTTCGACCAGCATATGCGCAATCAGGCGGTTCGCCTTGTCATGCACCAGCACGCCCGCAGCTTTCCAGTCGCCATCCGGCACATCGACCACGTTCAGCGCCAGACCTTCCCGGTCGAGCGCAATACCCTTTATCCCGCCGGTCTTTTCCGAGCCGAACAACATGGGCTGCCCATGCTCCAGCCACAACTGACGATCCTCCGCTCCCTTGGGCGCGGCAAAATCGTCAAACACGTCCTTGTTATAGACGATGCAGTTCTGGAAAATCTCGATAAAGGCCGCGCCCTTGTGCGCGTGGGCGGCGATCAGCACGTCGGGCAGGTTCTTCGACACGTCAAACCCCCGCGCCACGAAGCGCGCCCCGGCCCCGAGCGCAAAGGCGCAGGGCTGCGCCGGGCGATCAATCGAACCGGCAGGCGTAGAGGGCGAACTGGTGCCGACGCGGCTGGTGGGCGAATATTGCCCCTTGGTCAGACCGTAAATCTCGTTGTTGAACAGCA
>JAGREF010000236.1 GCA_020446665.1 Sphingomonadaceae bacterium | reverse complement strand
CGATCACCTGTTCGCACCAGGCGGTGCTCTTGCCCGGAGTCAGGAAAGCGATATCGACATCCGAATGCGGTGCCATTTCCGCGCGGCCATAGCCGCCGACAGCCAGGATCGCGAGCCGTTCCCCCGAAGAGCGATTGGCCGCCGGATAGACATCCTTGACGACATGATCATGCAGCAGGCGCACCAGTTGATCGACCAGAAAGGAATGGCCGCCATTGCATTCATGGCCCGAGGCCGGGGCCTCTGCCAGACGCCGGGCTAGTTCCGCCCGCCCGCGATCAAGTGCTGCCCGCAGGCACGCCACGATGTCCGGCCGCGCCTTGGCACCCTTATCTGCTACAAGCGCAGAGATTTCCTCTGCCAAGGCGCGCCGGTCGATAATCTCGCGCTGATTGGGGATGCGTGTCTGGTTCAAGCCCCCGCCGTAACTTTCACATAGTGTTCGCGCAAGCTGCGCTTGTCGATCTTTTGCGTGCCAAGGCGCGGCAGCGGCTGGTCGGACCGCCACAGCACGGTGGGGACCTTGAACGGGGCCAGGCTGGCCTTGAGATGTTCAACCAGCATTTCTTCCGGGAAATTTGCCCCCGGCTTCACGAAATAGACCGCTGCCGGAATCTCGCCATAGCGTTCATGCGGCAGGCCGAAGACCGAACATTCGGCGATCTCTTCGCGCGCATAGAATGCTTCCTCCACTTCGATGCAGGAAATATTCTCACCCCCGCGAATGATGATGTCCTTCTTGCGGTCAACGATGAAGAGATAGCCGTCTTCATCGATATAGCCGAGATCGCCGGTGCGGAAGAAGGCATCAGCGGTAAAGGCCGCCGAAGTCGCTTCATCATTGTTCCAGTAGCCGCTGAAATTGGCCACGCTGCGGATGCAGATTTCGCCGGTTGCGCCCTGTGCCAGCTTGTTGCCCGCTTCATCCATGATCGCCAGTTCCACTATCGGGCGACTGCTGCGCCCCGTACTGGTTGGCTTGGCGAGATAATTTTCGTTGAAATTGGCACAGCCCACCGCGTTGGTTTCCGTCAGGCCATAGCCGATCAGAGGGAAACCATCGGGGAAGCTGTCCCTGATCTTGCTGACATGGTCTGGCGGACGCGGCGCGCCGCCAGCGGCAAAGCCGGAACAGGCGCTGATATCGAATTTCGCCCGGTCGGGATGGGTGGCGATTTCATAGCTCATCAGCGGGACGCCGACGAAATAGGTGACCTTTTCCGCTTCCATCAGGCGCAAGGCTTCCAGCGCATCCCAGCGCTTGAGGATCACCAGTTTGCGCCCCAGCGCGAAGGATTGCAGGAACAGCGGCACTTCGCCGGTCACATGGAACAGCGGCACCGCCACCAGCGCGCAGGGCTGCAGCGTGGGCGCCTCGCCCTTGCCATCAAGATAGGTGAGCGCCATCAGCGTCTGCGCGGCATAGCTCATCGTGCCGCTCACCACGCCGCGATGGTCAGACCATGCGCCTTTGGACAAGCCGGTAGAGCCGGACGTATAGAGGATCGTCGCCAGATCATCGGGACCCAGCTCTGGCAGAGCCGCATCTGCGGCACCGGCTTCGCCGCACAGGGCCGCGAGCCCTTCCAGCGGGTGGCAATCATGCACCAGCGGCAGGATCGTGGCGGAATGGTCCGTGCCCACCAGCCGCTCTGCCCTCTGCCGGTCGGCCAGCACATATTTGCACTCCGCCAGCCGGATACCATAGGCGAGCTCGTCCCCGTTCCAGAAACCATTGAGCAGCGTGGCGCAGCCGCCCGCCATCACGATCCCCATATAGGCGATGATCCAGCTGGCTGAATTGCGCGCCGCGATCCCTACGCGGTCGCCCCGCTCCAGCCCGTGGCGCGAAATCAGCCCGGATGCGACCGCGCGCGCCGCGGCATAGCTTTCCGCAAAGCTCAGCCGTACATCGCCATCGACCAGAAAGGTCGTGTCGCCATGTTCCTTGCAATAATGGGCAAAATAATGGGCCAGACTGGGCGGTGCATTCCTGAAAGCGGGCATTGGCTGGCCGCGCCGTTCCGTCATCGTGGTTTCAAAGGGCTGCCCTTCAGCGCTCAGCGCATCCATGATTCGGTCAAGCATCTGGTCCAGCTCGGTCGCCATCGGCCACAATCCTCTCTCTGTTCTGTTGCACCGTTACGCTACGGCATCTTGGTTTGTCCCGATTGCGGGGTTTCGCGGGACTTAACCCTGTGCCAAAAGGATAACGCAAAACGCCCGTTAAGGGTCCCCATACCTAAGAGGTTCGCCACTTGCTGTCACTACTGGCTGCTGCATCGGAGCCCATTCAATGGTCCGAACTGGGGCTGAAACCCGGCATTGAGCTGGGTTTTTTCACCCTGCGCTTTTACTCGCTCGCCTATCTGGGCGGGATATTGTTCGCCTATTGGCATATGGGCAGGATGATCAAGGCGCCCGGCGCCCCGCTGGCGCAGCGCCATGCGGATGATCTGTTCTTCTATTGCACGCTGGGCGTAATCGGCGGCGGGCGGCTGGGCTATGCCATGTTCTATACGGGCGGCAGCACCGGCAAGCCGAGCCTATTCACGCACTTTACCCCCACCGAGACGATCAGCTGGGATCTACTGCGGCTGTGGGACGGGGGGATGAGCTTCCATGGCGGGCTGATCGGCGTGTTGCTGGCCATCGCCTATGTCTGCTGGCGCAACCAGCTCAATTTCATCCGCGTGGCGGACTATGTCGCAGTGAATGTGCCGATGGGGATGTTCCTGGGGCGCATGGCCAACTTCATCAATGGCGAATTGTGGGGACGGACCACTGACGTGCCCTGGGCGATGGTCTTCCCCGGCGCAGGGCCGGATGCGCGCCACCCCAGCCAGCTTTACGAAGCCGCGTTGGAAGGGGCGATCCTTGTGGTCATCCTGCTCTATCTCTTCTGGCGCACACGGGCACGCTATCGCACCGGGCTGCTGGTCGGAATCTTCACCACCGGCATCGCGCTGGGCCGCTTCATCGTCGAGTTTTTCCGCGAGCCGGATGAACAATTGGCCGAATTTGCCGCCAATACGGGCCTTTCCATGGGGCAATGGCTCACTATCCCCTTGATTCTTATCGGGATCGGGGTGACAGTCAGGGCATTGATGAAACCAGAACTGGCAACGGGGGCGGCCAAGCCTGCAGGGGCATGAACGAAGATCAGACCAGTCTGGGCGATATATTCCGTCGCCTGATCCGCAATACGGGGCCGATTTCCTTCACGCAATATATGGGGGAAAGCAACGCCCGCTATTATGCTGCGCGTGACCCGCTGGGGACGCAGGGCGATTTCGTGACTGCGCCGGAAATCAGCCAGATGTTTGGCGAACTGATCGGGCTGTGGCTGGCCGATATGTGGATCAAGGCCGGGCGCAGCGAAGATGTGGCCTATGTCGAACTGGGGCCGGGACGCGGCACGTTGGCCAAGGATGCGCTGCGCAGCGCGAAGAAATACGGGCTGGAGCCTGAGGTCCATTTCGTCGAAGCCTCGCCGGCCTTGCGCGAATTGCAGATGCGATCCGTGCCAGAAGCGCGCTGGCACCATGACCTTTCCACCGTACCGCATGATATCCCGTTGCTGCTGGTCGCGAATGAATTTCTCGACGCCCTGCCGGTGCGGCAACTGGTCCGCACGGCAGAGGGCTGGCGCGAGCGGATGGTGGGGCTGGACGAACGGGATCGCTTCATCCCTGTCTCAGGTGGGCAAGCGATGGATGCAGCGGTGCCGGTTGCCTGGCGCGATGCCAATCAGGGCACGATCCTGGAAACCTGCCCCGGTGCCGCAGCGATCATCTATGAAATTACCGGTCGGCTGGAAGCGCAGGGCGGGGCTGCGCTGATCATTGATTATGGCCATGCCGAACTGCGCGAGGGCTCCACTCTGCAAGCCGTCCGTGCCCATCAGAAGGTCAACCCGTTCAGCGAACCCGGTACAGCCGATCTGACCGCGCTGGTCGATTTCGAAACGCTCGCCCGGATTGCTCAGTCGCGCGAAATCAAATGGCTGGGCACTATGCCGCAGGGTGACTGGCTGCGCGCCCTTGGCATCGAAATGCGCACGGAAGCGCTCGCCCGACGGGCACCGCAATATATGCAGGATCTGCAAGCCCAGCGTGACCGGCTGATCGCGGATGACCAGATGGGCCAGCTGTTCAAGGTGATGGGCCTTGCCGCATCCGACTGGCCCGACGGGGTCGGCTTTGCGCGTGAGGGTTAGAGCCTGCTAGGGCTGATCGCCATGGGAGAGACTGCTGCACCCGGCAAACGCAAACGCACCCTGCTCTCGCGCCTTGCGCGGCGGGTGCTTGTGGGCCTGTATCAATGGAAGGGCTGGAAGATCGACCTTGCCCGCCCGGACGTGCCCAAATTCGTGATTTGCGGCGCGCCCCATACCACCAACTGGGATTTCATCTTCTTCATCGGCGCGACCCACAAATTGCGTATTCGCCCCAGTTTCATGGGCAAGATCAGCCTGTTCCGCTGGCCGCTGAGGCGGTTCATGTTCGACATGGGCGGGCTGCCGGTCGACCGGGCAAAGCGCGGCAATTATGTTGAAGCCGCGATTGCCGCCTTTGCCGGGAAAGAGGAAATGGCACTGGTCGTCGCGCCAGAAGGATCACGCTCCAGCAATGGCGAATGGCGCAGCGGCTTCTATCATATCGCGCTGGGTGCCGGTGTGCCGGTGGTCCCGGCCTGGGTCAATCATGAAACCATGCTGGGCGGATTGGGACCGGCGATCATGCCAAGCGGCAATCTGGGCGAAGATCTGGCCAAGATCGCGGCGTTCTATCGCTCTGTCATGCCTGATTGCGACCGGTTCAAGGTGCTGGCGGAACAGGCGCAGCGCCTGATCGTTGAGGCCCGTAATGACTGAAATATTGCTCACCAATGCCGCACTTCTGGTCGCGGCGATGCTCGCCTTCTGGCTCGTTGCGGCGTGGATTTCCGACGTGTCCTTCATCGACGCCATATGGGGCGGGGGCATGGCATTCCTTGCGCTCACCAGCTGGGCGCAACTGGCAGAGCCCGGCCCGCTGGCGACGCTGATCATGGTGATGACGCTGCTGTGGGGCGGGCGGCTGGCGCTGCATCTGTTCCTGCGCTGGCGCCGCCATGGTGAAGATCCGCGCTATGCCCGGATGCTGAAGAAACACCGCGAAACGGGCAGCTATGCCAGGGGCGCGCTGATGATCGTGTTCGGCCCGCAGGCGGTGCTGCTGTTCATCACCTGCCTGCCTGCGCAATTGGGCATTGCCGCAAGTAACGCTCCGGCCCCCATCACTGCCTTGGCCTGCGCAGGGCTGGCGCTGTGGCTGATCGGGATCCTGTTTGAATGGGTGGGCGACTGGCAGCTGGAACGGTTCAAGGCGGACCCGGCCAATCAGGGCAAGGTGCTGGACAGCGGCCTGTGGCGCTATACCCGCCATCCCAATTATTTCGGCGATGCCTGCGCATGGTGGGGCATCTGGCTGGCGGCAGCCAGCGCAGGCCCCGTAGTTGCCCTCGCGAGCCTGCCGGGGCCGCTGTTCCTGACCTTCACCCTCACGCGCTGGTCGGGCAAGCCGCTGCTGGAAAAAGGCATGGCGAAAACGCGCCCCGGCTATGCCGATTATGTTGCGCGCACTTCGGGCTTTTTCCCGCTGCCCCCGCGCAAGGAGGCGTGACGATGGTCTTGCGGATGATCCGCCGGTCCTTTGCCGCATTGGTGCTGGCGCTGGTTGCGTTTTTTGCGGCTGCGCCTGGATTGGCGAAGGAAGACAAGCTCCAGACCTATCTCGACAAGGCAGAAGCGATTGCGGCCGAGCGCGGCATGGTGCTGGGCAACCGCAAAGGCACGCTGACAATCTATAAGTTCTTTGACTATAATTGCGGCTATTGCCGTGGCTCGGTCGCTTTCATGGACCGGATGATCCGGCAAAATCCGCAGCTCAAGCTGGTGGTGATCGACAACCCCACCCTGTCCGATGCCTCTGTCGAAGCTGCCCTCGCCATGGCCCGCATCCCCGCCAGCAAGCGGCACAAGGCGCATTATGCTGCGGTGAAGCCGGGGCGGCGCGATGGTGCCTGGGTGGAACGTTATGCCAAGGATAACGGGCTCTCCCTGGGTGCCTGGAACAAGAAGGACGACCCGACCACCCGGAAGATTATCGGGCAATTGCAATATAATCGCTCGCTGGCGAAAGCGATCGGCTTTCAGGGGGTGCCCGGCTTCGTGATCGGGCGGAAATTCTTCAACGGCTTTGACGAGACCATTCTGGCGAAGGCCATTTGCGAGGAAACGGGCGGCAAAAATTGCGGCTGAGGCCCGATTTCAAGCCGGCGGACCATTGACCTTCGCCCCAGATTGCATCACCCAACCCATCAGGGAGAGTGGCAAACAGCCACCTATTGCCGGAGAGGGGATTGCCGATGGAAAGCCGCAAGCTGCGTATGGGGTTGTTGCTGGCAGCGGTCGCAACGCTGGCTTCATGTAATGCGCTGGATGGGGGGCCTGATGCCGCCGCACGCGGAGACGGCACCGACACGATCGCAGTGACCGAATATCCCGAGCGGGTGCTTTTCGGAGACACCCATCTGCACACGGATAATTCCGTCGATGCCTTTGGCTTTGGCGTGCGGCTCGGCCCGGAAGAGGCCTTGCGCTTTGCCAGTGGGGAGAAAGTGACTTCCACCACCGGGGTCGAGGCACAGCTTGCCCGCCCGCTGGATTTCCTGCTCATTGCCGATCATTCGGATGGCCTTGGCGCGACCCGCCGCCTGTATGATGCACCGCGTATGCTGATCCAGGATGACACGCTGCTGCGCTGGTACGATATGATGCATGAATCGCCGGAGCAGTCGCAAATGGCGGTGGCAGAAATGATCAACCGCGCTGCAAACGGCACTTTGCCAGCTTCCATGACGGATCAGGCGGCCAATGAAGAAGCGAGCCGGGATATCTGGACTGCTCATCTCAAGACGATCGACCGCTTCAACAAGCCGGGAAAGTTTACCGCCTTGGCCGGATTTGAATATACGCTGATGCCCGGCGGCAATAACCTCCACCGCGTGGTGATGTTCCGTGATGGCAATGACCGCACCAGCCAGGTGATCCCTTTCCCCGGTCTGGGCGATGGCCCGGTCGACAGGCTGTGGGATTATATGGATGGCTATGAAAAGAAGACCGGCGGCAAGGCGCTGGCCATCCCGCATAATTCCAACCTGTCCAATGGGTTGATGTTCGAAATGACAGAGTCGGGCGGGGCGCCGATGAGCGCCGATTACGCCCGCCGCCGTGCGGCGCGCGAACCAGTGGTGGAAGCAACCCAGATCAAGGGCGACAGCGAAAGCCACCCCTTCCTTTCCCCCAATGACGAGTTCGCCGGCTATGGTGATGTGGGCTGGGAACTGGGCAATTTGCCGCTGACTGCGGATAAGAACAATACGATGTTCGCTGGCGAATATATGCGCGAAGCGCTGAAGCGCGGGCTTTCGATCGAGGAACGCACCGGTGCCAATCCCTATCGCTTTGGCCTGATCGGCTCGACCGACAGCCACACCGGCCTGGCCACTGCCGATGAAGACAATTTCTTCGGCAAGCATACGGGCAACGAGCCTAATGCTGAGCGCGTCAATGAAGGGCAGAATCTGGGCACGCGCCAGGGGCGCTTTGGCTGGCATTACCTTGCCGGGGGCTATGCGGCGGTCTGGGCGCGCGGCAATACACGGGCGGAAATTTTTGACGCCTTCGCCCGGCGTGAAGTCTATGCCACCACCGGCCCGCGCATGACCGTGCGCGTGTTTGGCGGGTTCGATTTTGCCGAGAATGCGTTTGAGGGCGACTGGGTCAGAGCAGGCTATACAAAGGGCGTGCCGATGGGGGGCGTGCTGGAAGAAAATGGCAAGGCCCCGAGCTTCATGATCTCCGCCCTGAAAGACCCGATGGGTGCCAATCTCGATCGGGTGCAGGTCGTCAAAGGCTGGACCGGGCGTGATGGCAAGGCGCAGGAACAGGTCTATGACGTTGTCTGGAGCGACATGGAAGCTCGGGCGAAGTCAGGCGGCAAGGTGCCCGCTGTGGGCGACACGGTGGACCGGGCGAAGGCGACCTATGAAAATTCCATCGGCGCTGCCGAATTGCAGACGGTCTGGACCGATCCAGATTACCAGCCGGGTCAGAACGCTTTCTATTATGTCCGCGTGCTGGAAATCCCGACCCCGCGCTGGGTGCTGTATGATGCCGTACAGTTTGGCCTGAAATTGTCAGACGAAATCATGGCCAATGCCGTGGCGCAGGAACGCGCCTATACCTCGCCGATCTGGGTGCAGCCAAAGGGGTAACGCGCGCGCATGAAACTTCCGAACTGGGCAGGCCGCGCATGGCTGCGCGACCCGCTGACACATTTCCTGCTGGCGGGCTTCCTCGTCTTCGCCTTCTTCCAATTGCGGGGCGAGCCGGTCGATCCGGCCAGCCGCACGATTGAAGTCACGCGTGAACAGCAGGCGCAACTGGCGGTGCAATGGGAACAGACCATGCAGCGTCCGCCCACCGATGCGGAACTGGATTTGCTGACCGAGCAATGGATTCGCGAAGAAGTGCTCTATCGCGAGGCTTTGCGGCTGGGGCTGGATGTGGATGATGCCGTGATCCGGCGTCGGCTGGTACAGAAGATGGATTTCATCGCCGCCAGTCAGGCCGAAACTGCCGTGGCCAGCGATGCTGATCTGGAAGCATGGCTGAAAGCCCATCCCGAGCGGTTCAGCAGCGATCCGCGCTACACGCTGGACCAGCTCTGGTTTGAACAGGAAAGCTCTGCGCAAGCCGCTCTCGCGCAATTGCGGGGCGGCGCTGACTGGAAGCAGCTGGGCGAGCGTATCTCGCTCCCGCCGAGCCTTGCCGACACCAATCGGATCGCGCTGGCTGGCCAGTTCGGGCAGGATTTCGCCAAGCGGCTGGACGCGCTGGAACCCGGCACGCAGTGGCAGGGGCCGGTCCCTTCCGGCTTTGGCTACCACCTTGTCCGCCTGACCAGCCGCAGTGCAGGCAAGGTACCGCCGCTCGCGGAAATCCGCGAGGCTGTCGCCGCTGACTGGCGCGCCAATACGGGTAAGGAACGGCAGGAAGAGGCCTATCAGCTGCTGCGCGATGCCTATACGATCAAGGGGCTGAAGTGAGCCAGACGGCACGCCTGTTTGCGCTGCTGCTTGCTCTGATCGGGCTGGCCCCCGGCATGGCGCAGGCCGATGAATTGCGCCCCGGCTATATCGAGATGGCGCAGCAGGACAGCCAGCACTGGTCGCTCAGCTGGAAGACGCCTCTGCCCATTCCGGACCCGACCATGGCCACAGTCCCGCCGGAAATCCCCGCACAATGCAGCTTTGATGGCGATCCGGTGCTTTCCATGGGGGCGGCCGCTATTCTGGGTACCGCGCAGCTAAGCTGCACCGGCGATCTGGCGGGCGGACGGATTGGCATGCCGGGGCTGGTCGGCAATGCCGATGTGCTGGTGCGGCTCGCCCCGCTGGACGAATCCGTGCAGGCCTATCGCCTCACCGCGCGCGAACCCGCCATCACCCTCGCCGCAGAGCCGGAGACCGGGCAGGTCTGGCGCAGCTATTTCGTGATCGGGGTCGAACATATTCTGATGGGCTGGGACCATTTGCTGTTCGTGATTGCCCTGTTGCTGCTGGTGGTTGATTTCTGGCGCGTGGTGAAAGCGGCAACGGCCTTCACTATCGCCCATTCGATCACGCTCGCGGGGGCCTCATTGGGCTTTGTCGGATTGCCACAAGCGCCGGTGGAGGCGCTGATTGCGCTCTCCATTGTGTTCCTCGCCGTGGAAGTTGCGCGCAAGGGCAAACATGCGCCCAGTCTGGCAGAGCAATGGCCCTGGGTGGTCGCCTTCCTGTTTGGCCTGCTCCACGGTTTCGGCTTTGCCGGGGCGCTGAACGAGATCGGCCTGCCCGAAGGAGAAGTGCCCGCGGCCTTGCTCTCCTTCAATATCGGCGTCGAGGCGGGGCAACTGGCGGTCATTGCCGCCGTGATGCTGCTGCGTGAAGGCCTGCGCCGGATTCGGCCGGCCGCAGTCGATCCCACGGTACGCCTCGCCAGCTATGGCATTGGCATAACCGGTGCCTATTGGATGTTTGACCGCATTCTGGCGTGATTGCCACTCAAGTGATCGCCGGAATCGCGCGTTAGCTTGCCATTCACCAGACCTGTCCTACATTGGCAGCTTGAAAGGATAGCTGCATCCATGAATGACGATAACGAACCGCAGGGCCCGAACCCGTGGATCAAGAGCCTGGCCATCTGGGGCGGGATTTTCTTCGCTCTGCTGATGGCGGTTTCCATCTTCAACAATGCCGGGAACACGCCCGGTACTCAAATCAGCTATTCCGACTTCCGTGAAAAGGTCGCGGAAGGCAGCGTGAAGGAAGTCCGCATCGCACCGGACAAGATCACCGGTACGTTCAAGAACGACAAGACCTTCACCACCGTTCCGGTCAATGGCGACACCAAACTGACCGAATTGCTGGACGATAATGGCGTCGAATTTTCCGGCGCCCCGCGCGAGGAGATGGGTGTCTTCACTTACATCCTGATCCAGTCGCTCCCCTTCATCCTGATCCTGGGCATCGCTTTCTTCGCGCTGCGTCAGGTGCAGAAGGGCGGCGGCGCAGGTGGCGCGATGGGCTTTGGCAAGAGCAAGGCCAAGATGCTGACCGAACGGCAGGGCAAGGTCACGTTTGACGATGTCGCCGGGATCGACGAAGCGCGCGAGGAGCTGCAGGAAATCGTCGAATTCCTGCGCGATCCGCAGCGTTTTTCCAAGCTCGGTGGCCAGATTCCCAAGGGCGCGCTGCTGGTCGGCAGCCCCGGCACCGGCAAGACCCTGCTGGCCCGCGCGATTGCGGGCGAGGCGGGCGTGC
>JAGREF010000235.1 GCA_020446665.1 Sphingomonadaceae bacterium | reverse complement strand
TCGGCAATCGGGATGAACACTTCCGGGCTGACCACGCCAAGATTGGGGGAATGCCAGCGTGCCAGCATTTCAAAGCCCAGCAGCTCACCGGTCACAATATCGACCTGCTGTTCGTAATAGGGAACAAATTCGTCCAGCGTGATGCCGCGCCGAATGCCCGCTTCCAGCTGGTTGCGATAATGCAGTTCGATTTCCAGCCGGGGCTCGAACCAGAAATATCCGTTCCGCCCGCGTTTCTTGGCGTGATACATGGCGATATCCGCCTTGTGCATCAGCGCTTCACCATCCAGCTCGGTACCATCCTCGCCTGCATTGGTTTCGCTGGTATCGCCCTGATCGCCGGGGCCCTGTTTGGCGGGCGTTGTCGCGGCGAGACCCACCGACATTGTTATTTCCAGCGTCGTGTCATCAATGCGGATAGGGCGCGAAACCTGATCAATCAGTTGCAGCGCAAGATGTTCACCCTCTTCGGGGAAAGCCGGATCATACCGGACGGCACAGGCAAACTCATCCCCGCCCAGCCGGGAAAGCAGGCTGCCTTCGGGCAAAGAGTCGCGAATCCGGTCGGCGGTCACCCGCAGCACGTGATCGCCGCATTTGTGGCCGTTCAGATCATTGACCAGCTTGAAATTGTCGAGGTCGATCATGGCGAACAGGACAGCTTGCCCATCGGCCTTTGCCTCTTCAATCAGGATATTGGTCGCCGGGCCGATGCTGCGGCGGTTGAGCGTGCCGGTCAGCGGGTCTGTTTCCGCCAGCCGCCGGGCCTTTTCCTCTGCCTTGCGCCGTTCCCCGATTTCCAGGGTAAGCTGGACGTAGCGACGCCAGCCAAACAGGATCAGCGCGATGTTGAGAATCAGCGCATTGGCCAGCATCGTATCAGGCCCGGCGCCGTTGCCAGCCCATGAGCGGGCGATCTGCGGCAGCACTGAACTGCCAGTGCCGACAAACATGATAATCGCAGCCACAGCAATGCCCAGCGCGACAAGATCACGCTCTGCAGTGCCGAAACGCCCGTTCTTTTTGCTTGTCTCGCGTTCCATTTTAGACTGGTCGCCAGCAGCTCCGTTTATCTTGCGTCTGCCTTCTGCCCCATGGGTTTGAAAATCAGGTTAAGTCTGGCTAGGCGGAAATTTAACCAAGACAGGAGATTGCGCGTGGCCCGCTACTGGCTGATGAAGTCCGAACCCGATGTTTATGGCTGGGATGATCTGCTGGAGGAAGGCGAGGGGACCTGGGACGGCGTGCGCAATTACCGTGCGCGCAACAATCTGGCGGCAATGGAAGTGGGTGATCAGGCCTTTTTCTACCACTCCAATATCGGGCGCGAGATCGTGGGGATTTGCGAGATCAGCGTGGCGCATATCACTGACCCGAGCGACCCGGAGGGTAAGTGGTCGGCGGTCAAGGTGAAGCCAGTGCGCAAACTGGCGCGGCCCATTTCTCTCAAGGAAATCAAGGACACACCCGATCTGGCAGAGATTGAGTTGATCAAGCTGTCGCGTCTTTCCGTGGCGGAAATCACGCCGGAGGAATGGGATTATATCATCGCCATGTCAGAACGGCCCGCAGGCGGATAATCACCCGCCGCGCAGCTTGCTGACCGTCAGGCCCGATGCGGCCAGTTGTTCGATATCGGTAACGAGATGGAGCAGGCGCAGCCCTTTCAGCGCCATCGCTTCATCCAGTGCAGAGGTGAATTGCGCGGTCGTTTCCACCCGCTTTGCCCAGCCGCCAAAGCTTTGCGCGAGCGCGGCGAAATCCGGGTTGGACAATTCGGTGGCTGAAATGCGTGCAGGAAATTCCCGCTCCTGATGCATGCGGATCGTGCCATAGGCCGAATTGTCGATCAGGATCACCAGCAGATCGAGCCCATATTGCATCGCAGTTGCCAGTTCCTGCCCGTTCATCAGGAAATCGCCATCGCCTGCCAGCGCCACCACCGTGCGATCGGGGAAGCGGCGGGCTGCGGCCACCGCCGCGGGTACGCCATAGCCCATTGATCCGCAGGTCGGGGCCAGTTGTGTCGGGAGCGCTTCATACCGCCAATAGCGGTGCCACCAGCCGGAGAAATTACCGGCACCATTGCAGATGATCGTATCGCCCGGCAGCTTTGCCCGCATCGACATCACGCAGGTGCCGAGATCGAGCGGAAAGCCATTGGGCTGGGCCGTGTTGAAATTTTCCCATTGCGCATGCGCTTGCGCCCCTGCGTCGAATGACAGCAGATCATGGGTCCAGTTGGCAGCCTGTTCGGAAAATTCGGCGACGTCGGCGCAGATCGGCAGATCGGTGCGATAGACACGGCCCAGCTCTTCCGGGTCAGGGTGGACATGCACCAGCAGCTGGTCGGGATGATCGGGGGTGATGAGGGTATAACCATCGGTGGTTGCTTCCCCCAGCCGTGCACCCACGACCAGCAGGAAATCCGCCGCCTTGATCCGTTCCACCAACTGCGGATTGGGGCCATAGCCCAAATTGCCGGCATAGACGGGGGAACTGGCCGGGATGGCATCCTGCCTGCGAAACGCGGTGGCGACGGGCAGGCCGATCTCTTCGGCAAAAGCAGTGAAATATTCGCGCGCCTTGGCGTTCCAGCCGGCGCCGCCGATGATGGCAACGGGGGCAACTGCATCGCCGATCATCGCCATCAATGCCTGCATGGCATCAGGGCACGGGGCCTGCGCAGGGCGCACGACCGGTGGGCGCGGATTGCTGCTGACCAGATCAGCCAGCATGTCTTCGGCCAGGCTGATCACCACCGGGCCGGGGCGGCCGGAAATCGCCACGGAATAGGCACGCGCGACATATTCTGGGATGCGTTCCGGATCGTCCAGCCGCACGGCCCATTTGCAGATCGGGCCAAAGAAGGCGGGGAAATCAATTTCCTGAAACGCTTCGCGATCACGGTCACGGCGGGAGACATCGCCAACGAACAGGATCATCGGCTGCGAATCCTGCATCGCCACATGGACGCCGATAGAGGCATTGGTGGCGCCCGGGCCGCGCGTGACGAAGCAGATGCCGGGGCGGCCTGTCATCGTGCCATCAGCACAGGCCATGAAGGCTGCGCCCCCTTCCTGCCGGCAGGTTATCACATCAATATCGCTGCGGCCGTGCAACGCATCGAGCACTGGCAGGAAGCTTTCTCCCGGCACAGTGAACAGCCTGTCGCATCCCTGCGCAGCGAGGCAATCGACCAGCAGGCTGGCGGCGGAACGGGTTTCATTTGCAACCATGTGAACGCACTTAGCCTCGGCAATAGGGTCGGGCAATCTTTGTCCGCGCGAGAATGCATGGCCGGCGGGAAAAGTGAAGTGGAATGCTTAATGTCCCGCCTTGCGACATCGCCGATTCGCGGGCTGTGCAATGGTTATTGCTGGGTTAACAGTCTGGCCATGCGTAGGTCACTGGTCATAACCGATGAAGCCGCCCGCCACCCTTATCTGGCGAGCCTTCCCCCACATGTCCGCAAGGGCAGCAAGCCGGTGCCGTCGCGCCCGGCGTGGTTCCTGACAGCGGAAGATGTGAAGGGCTTTATTTCAGCCTATTTCGCCTGTCTGGTGGGTGTGGCGATCTTTATCGCCTGACGCTTCAGGAAGCGGCTGCTTCCGCTTCCCGCTCTGCCGCCAGCAACTGGCGACCCAGCCATGCAGAAAACAGGCACATCGCCGCACTGAGCAGCAATTGCTGCAAAATCGGAATGCCAATTGCGGTGAGGGCCGTCACCACCGCTGACCCGCCCACCATGGCCCCGGAATTGACGATATTATTGGCCGCAATCGTGCGGGCAGTCTGCGTCTTGGGTACGAAAGTGGTCAGAAACGCATAAAGCGGCACCACGAACATCCCGCCAAACACCGCAATACCCAGCAGCGAGAGCATCAAGGGGATGGCCAGCGGCTGTTTCAGGAAAGCCAGCGTGTCGAATAATTGCCCCTCTGGCGCAGGCACCCACGCATTGGCGATCAGGTAGAACACCACCACCATCAGCCCCATGATGATCACTGAGACAGGCGAGTAGCGGGCGGAAACCTTGCCGCCCAGCAAGGCGTTGACCGCGACCGATCCGATGGCAACGCCGACAGAGAAGATTACCAGAAACAGGCTGGCGACTTCCTTCGTCCCGGTAATGTTGTTTTTCACCAGCGGCGGGAAGTGGATGAACAGCACAGTACCAATGGTCCAGAAGAAACTGATCGAGACAATCGCGAGATAGACGCGATTGTCATGCATGGTGTTGCGCACCAGATCGATGGAGGCACGGATGAAATGGAAATCCAGCTTTTCCGGCTCGGACTGCGCGGGGGCAGGGGGTACTTGCCGCCCGGTAAGATAGCCGATCATGGCCACGCCAATCACCGCAATGGCCGCATGTTCCACTTCGATCCAGCCCGCGATGATCGTGCCGGCCAGAATGGCGATATAGGTTCCCGCCTCGACCAGCCCGGTGCCGGCCAGCACTTCGCCATCGCGCAGATGCTGGGGCAGGATGGCGTATTTGATCGGCCCGAAGAAAGTCGAATGCACGCCCATGGCGAACAGGGCGAGCAGCAGCAGCGGGATTGCCACCAGCTCCACGGCAATGCCCCGCCATGCCAGCCACAGGCCCGTAGCCCCCACAATCATGATGCCGATTTCGCAGAGTTTGACGATGCGGATGATCTTCGCCTTGTCGCGCATATCGGCCAATTGCCCGGCAATGGCGGAAAACAGGAAGAAAGGCGCAATGAAGATCAGCGAAGCAACCGCGCTGAAGGTTCCCTCTGCCTCTTCCGAATTATAGATGCTGTAGACAACGAACAGCACCATCGCGGTCTTGTAGAGATTGTCGTTAAACGCACCCAGCAATTGGGTGACGAAGAGCGGCAGGAAACGCCTGCGGCGCAGAATATGCGTCGTTGTAGTCATCAGGAATTCAGCCCCGTCTCTCTCTTGCTCAAGCTCTAGCGGCTCAATGATCAGGGACAAGGGCAAAAGCCATGCTTTTGCATGGGCGCATCCTGGGCTAAGGGGGCAGGGCATGCTGACACTGCCGAACATTCTCACCCTGTCGCGCATCTTCGCGGTGCCGTTCCTGGCCTTCCTGCTGTGGTGGCCGGATTGGGCGCTCGGTTACGGTCTGGCCTTCGGGCTTTACTGCCTGATGGGCATAACCGATTATTTTGATGGATATTTGGCCCGGTCGAGCGGGGCCGTGTCTAAGCTGGGCATCTTCCTCGATCCCATCGCGGACAAGATCATGGTGGCTGCCGTGATCCTGGTGCTGACGGCACAGGGCATTCTCACCGGCCCCTATGTGGGCGATATGCATGTCATCGCGGGGCTGATTATTCTGGTGCGCGAAATAGCCGTGTCGGGCCTGCGCGAATTTCTCGGCGGATTGCAGGTGTCCGTGCCGGTCAGCGCGCTGGCCAAGTGGAAGACGACGTTGCAAATCATTGCGCTGGGCTCGCTGATCCTCGGCAATGCGCTGCCCGGCTGGAATGTGCAGTTGGGCGAAGTGCTCGCCAATGTGCCGCATACGGTCGGTCTGGCGACGCTTTGGGGCGCGGCCATCCTGACGCTTATTACTGGTTGGGATTATCTGCGCGTCGGCCTCAAGCACATGGACTAGGCTACCTCCACAATCAGCCCTGACGGCCTGCAAATCGCGACTTTCCGATCTTCCGGTGCTCACGACCCAATTGGTCGCTGCGCGCCGGGTATCGAAAAATTACAATTTTCGGCACGTCATCATCTGATTGTGAAGCCAGCCTGGGCCCGAAGTGGTATTACCCGATCAACGGGATGCCAAAGCGGTCGCGCGGGTCGTACTGGTCGAAATCTTCATCGCTCGCGGTCGGGCCCATGGCGGCGACGACGGCGTGATGCAGCGGCAGGTCGAACTTGATCCCGGCATTCTTGCCGATGCGCCAGACAATCTTGCCCGGCATTTCCGTCTTGTCATTGATCTGCAGAACGATACGCGCGTCTTTGCGCACACCCTTGCTGGCGCTTTCAATCATGCAGCCGCCGCAGGACAGGTTATACAGGCCGACAGTCAGCGTCCTGCCCTTGATCTGGCACGCGATTTCCTTGTCGATAACAAAACGATTGTAAGAACGCATAATGCTACCCCTTTGTTATGGGGTTGTCCTTAAACCGGAATTTACCAACAATTCGTGAAGCTTGCGCTGATCTGGTTCAGGCGTAGCTCTGAATTATCTCGTCATAGGCGCGGGTCACTTTCGCGGAAACCGGCACTTTTGCTTCCCTGGGCGGCACCCAGTCACACCGTTCGAAATTCAGCCGCATCGCCTCCATCAGGCGCTGCACTTCATTGCCGACCCGATATTGCTTGTGCGCGAGTCTCGGAATGCGGTGGATGTCGAGATGGGTCAGCCCGAACAGAAACAGCTCGCGATAGGCGACCCGTTCGCTCAGCCCGTCTGCGAGACGAAAATCGAAACGTTCAGCCAGACCGGCCAGGGCACGATCAATGCGGGTGCTGTTGCGGGCTTCGCAATTGCGCACCCGGTTGCGGGCCACGATCCAGTCAATCGTACCGCGCCCCATCCGCTCCCGCTCGGCCCGTAACTGTTCGACCATGGCCCCGAATTGCCCCGGTGCGCGCAGTCTCATCGTCACCGGATCATGGCGACCGAGCATTTCCAGATCGACGAAAGAGCTGTTGACCGGCGTTACCAGTGTATCGGCCATGGCAATTGCGCGGCGGAAGACCGGGGAATCATGCCCGGGTGCATCAATCAGGATGAAATTGCAGCCCTGGCCAATCCGCGCCATTTCCTGGCTCAGTTGCGCGCCGTTTGGCTTTTCCAGCACGCAATGCGCGGGGGTAGGCAGGCGAACCTTCAGATTGCGCGCAGTGCCTTCCCGGTTGGTCAGCGCATTGTCCAGCGAACGCTGGCGGCGGTCGAGGTCAATTATGGCGACTTTCTGCCCGGCATCGGCCAGTGCGATGGCCGTGTGGAAGGCAAGGGTGGATTTGCCCACGCCGCCCTTCTCATTCGCAAAGGTGATAATATGCGCATCGGGCCTGGGGCGGGATGCGACATCGCGCAGCACGACAGAGGGATGCTCGCCATCACCATTGAAGGCGGCAGTCTGGTCAACAGATGGAGGCGTCCGCCCCGCTTCTGAAAGCGACGGATTCCACATGAAGCGAGGTCCCCTTTCCCGCTAAACGAATCAGTTATCCACAGGATGGTAACAGAAAATATGCAGGACGCACACTTGCGGAAAATTTTCTGTCTCAGGCAAAGACGCTTCGTGACAAGAAGTTACATCGCATGCCTCTCAGCCTGCACGAAGTTCCTCAGCCAAAAGTTTGAATTCTTCTTCGCGAGGAGAATTGCGCCGCCAGATAAGTGCGATTTCGCGGCTGGCATTGTCAGACTTCAGGGGGCGGGCGACCACGTTGGTTTCGTGCAGAATCCCTGCATCCAGTGCCATTTGCGGCAGCATGGTCAGCCCCAGGCCATTATCGACCATTTGCACCAGCGTGTGGAGGCTGGTGCCGATCATCGTGGCAGAGGCGCGCAGTTCGGGCCGGTTACAGGCGGCCAGCGCATGTTCTTTCAGGCAGTGGCCATCTTCCAGCAACAGCAGGCGCCCTTCATCAATCATGTCGGGCGGAATAACGGCTGGCGGATCGCGCGGGTCATCCTTGGGAAAGGCGACATAGAGCTGGTCGTCGCAAATATGCGCCTTGTCCACATCGCCCGTGGCAAAGGGCAGGGCCAGCAACACGCAGTCACAGCGCCCGTGATGAAGCGATTCGATGGCATCTGCGCTGGTTTCCTCGCGCAGGAACAGCTTGAGGGCGGGGCGCTCGCGCCGCAACCGGGGGAGCATGCGCGGCAACAGGAAGGGCGCGATGGTGGGGATCACGCTCATGCGCAATTCGCCTGACAGCGGCTTGCCCGATGCCTGCACCAGTTCGGACAGTTCCTCCGCTTCGCGCAGCAGCCGATGCGCCTTGGCCACCACCTGATTGCCGAGGGGCGTGAAGCGCACCACGCGGCGGCTGCGTTCCACCAGAGTTACGCCTAGCAGCGTTTCCAGCTCGCGAATTCCCGCCGACAGGGTGGATTGCGAGACAAAACAGGCCTCTGCCGCCCGGCCGAAATGGCCATGTTCATGCAGCGCAACAAGATATTGCAACTGCTTGATCGTGGGCAGGTAGGTGCTCATTCGCTCTCCGCTACAACCGGTTCGGCTTCAGCTGGGTCCTCGGCCTCAGTCTCGGCCTCAACTTCGCTTTCAACAGCCGCAGTGTTGGCCAGCTCTCCTGCCATGTCATTGATATGGGTCATGGTCAGCTTGCCATTCTTCACGGCAAAGGCCAGCTGCCCTTCCACCAGTTCCAGTGCATCCTTGCCAAACACTTCATAGCGCCAGCCTTCCAGCACGGGCAGGTCGCGCAGTCCCGCAGCGAGGGCTTCCATTTCATCCGAGCGGGTCAACAGCCGGGCTGCAACATCGATTTCGCGGGCTCGGATCTTGAGTAGCAGTTTGAGCAGGTCGGCAACCAGTGCGCCTTCCTTGCCCAGCGGGGCACCGCG
>JAGREF010000234.1 GCA_020446665.1 Sphingomonadaceae bacterium | reverse complement strand
CCAGCCCGCCCTGCGCAAGGCTCCTCGCCGAGAAGCTTCCTGCTGCAATCACGATGATCCAAATTGGTCGGAAAGTGCTCTAACCTGTTTTTACCGAACAAAGTCAAGCCGAGGTAAGTAATGCAAAGACGTGACATGGCCGAGCGCCCCAACTGGCAGCAGGTCGCGGAAGAGAACGGATTTATCTTCCATCACGTCAATGGCGAGATTTACTGGGACGAGCGCGCCTGCTGGACGTTCACTCTGGCAGAAGTGGAAACCATGATTGAGGACCCGAGCACAGAGCTTTACGCCCTGTGTCTGGCACTGGTCGATGATGCGGTGAAATCGCAGGAGATCATGGAGCAATTATGCATTCCAGAGCGATCATGGGATTACATCGCCAATAGCTGGCGCTCGGGCGAGGCCTCGCTCTATGGCCGGTTCGATTTCGCCTATGACGGGACAGGCCCGGCAAAGCTGCTGGAATTCAACGCCGATACGCCCACCAGCATTTACGAGACCGCCTATTTCCAGTGGCTGTGGCTGGAAGATGTCATCGCCATGGGTCAGCTGCCGCAAGGGGCCGATCAGTTCAACCGCCTGCATGAAGCACTGATGGAGCGTTTTACCCAGATCCTGACGCCGGGTAGCCATTTGCACTTTACCGGGGTCGCCAATCATGTGGAAGACCGCGCGACAGTGCTCTATCTGGAGGATCTGGCGCAGCAAGCGGGGCTGGAAGCGACCTTCCTGCCGATCGATGACATTGCCGTGGACCGCAACGGGCAGTTCCTTGATGCTGATAACGCCCCGATTGGCGCCTTGTTCAAGCTCTATCCTTGGGAAGACATGCTGCGCGAAAGCTTCGCCGCGCATCTGGGCAAGTCGCAGACCATCTTTATCGAACCCGCATGGAAAGCGATCCTCTCCAACAAGGGCATTCTGCCGCTGCTGTGGAAGCGCCACCGCAACCATCCCAATCTGCTGCCTGCCTATTTCCCGGAAACATCGGACGGGCTGGAAATGGTCACCAAACCGCATGCCTACAAACCGCTCTTCAGCCGCGAAGGAGCGGATATTTCCCTGTTTGACGGGCGGCAGCATCACAAGGGGCCGGAGGAAGGCTATGGCGCGGAAGGCGGCATCATCCAGGCCCTCGCCCCGCTCGCCCGCTCTGGCGAGAACCATGCGGTGATCGGCAGCTGGATCGTGGGGGATGACGCTGTCGCCATGTCCGTGCGCGAGGATACAGGGCCGATCACCCGCGATCTGGCGCGTTATGTGCCGCATGCGATTGTGGGCTAGACGCGCTTCTCACCCGCCCGCGTGATAGAAATCGTAGATTTTCTGCGCCACGCCCGCGCTGATGCCGGGCACGCGCTTGAGATCGTCCAGCGCCGCCGCCCGCACTTTCCCGGCAGTGCCGAAATGCAGCAACAGCGCGCGTTTGCGGTTCGGGCCGATGCCGGGGATTTCATCCAGCGGGCTGGCCGTGATCGCTCGGCTGCGCTTCGCCCGGTGCGCGCCAATGGCGTAGCGATGCACTTCATCGCGCCATTGCTGCAGCTGGAACAGCACGGGTGAATTGACCGGCAGCGTCTTTTCCCGCCCGTCGGGGAAATGGAACACTTCGCGCCCTTCGCGCCCGTGATGCGGGCCCTTGGCAATGGCGATCAGCGGGATGTGCTCGATCCCCATCTCCTCCAGCGTATCGCGCACGGCGGACATCTGCCCCTTGCCCCCGTCGATCAGGACCAGATCAGGCCAGATGGCTTCGTGGCCGCGACGATCCTCCCCGGAACGGGGAGGGGGACCGCGACGCGCAGCGTCGGGGTGGAGGGGCACGCTCGGACCAGAAAGACTTTCATCGTTCGACGATGCCGCTGGTGCCCCTCCACCATCCTGCGGATGGTCCCCCTCCCCATTCTGGGGAGGATCCAATTCCGCCAGCGCCCGAAAGCGCCGCTGCATCACTTCGCGCATCATCGCGAAATCGTCATTGCTCTGCGCGGTCTTGATGTTGAATTTGCGATACTGGTTTTTGACATAGCCTTCTGGCCCCGCCACCACCATCGCGCCCAGCGCTTTGTCGCCCTGAATATGGCTGTTGTCATAGATTTCGACGCGCTGTGGCACTTCGGGCAATTCAAGAAATTCAGCCAGTTCGCGCATGACCTTTGCCTTGGTCCCGCTTTCGGCCTGCCGCCGGTCAAGCGCTTCACTGGCATTGCGGCTGGCCTGTTCCATCAGCCGCCGCCGGTCGCCGCGCTGGGGGATGCTGATCTCAACCTTATGCCCGGCCGATGCGCCCAAGGCCTCTGCCAGCAAGTCTTGTTCGGGCAATTCCCGGTCCACCAGCAGCAATTTGGGCGGCGGCACTTCTTCATAGAATTGCGCCAGCACGCGGGCCAGCACTTCGCCATCTTCCACGCCCTGCGTATGGCTGGGGAAGAAGGCCCGGTGCCCCCAATTCTGCCCGCCGCGCACGAAAAAGGCCTGAATGCCCACCTGCCCGCCCTTGCTCGCCAGCGCGAAGATATCGGCATCCCCCACCCCGGCGGCATTGATCGCCTGGCTCCCCTGAATGAAGGTCGCCGCGCGCAGCCGGTCGCGCAACATGGCGGCGGTTTCAAAGTCGAGCGCTTCGGACGCTGCATGCATCTGCTGCTCGATCTTCGCCTGCACCGCGCTGGAGCGCCCGCCCAGGAAATCCTTCGCCTCGCGCACCAGCTCGGCATAGCCTTGCTCGTCAATCCGCCCCACGCAGGGCGCGGCGCAACGCTTGATCTGATAGAGCAGGCAGGGCCGGTCGCGCCGTGCAAAAAAGCTGTCTGTGCAAGACCTTAGCAGGAACAGCTTCTGCAATGCATTAATCGTGGTGTTGACCGAACCGGCGCTGGCAAAGGGGCCGTAATAATTACCCTTCGCCCGCCGCGCGCCGCGATGCTTCATGATCCGGGGATAGGCATGGTCGGCACGCAGCAGGATGAAGGGGAAGCTTTTGTCATCGCGCAGCAGCACATTATAGGCCGGGCGGAATTTCTTGATCAGCTGCGCTTCCAGCAGCAGCGCCTCGGCCTCGCTATTGGTGGTGATGATCTCCATCGCGCGGGTCTGGCTGACCATGCGCTGCAACCGGTTGGGCAGCCGCTCCACCTGCGTGTAATTCGCCACCCGGTTCTTCAGCACCCGCG
>JAGREF010000233.1 GCA_020446665.1 Sphingomonadaceae bacterium | reverse complement strand
GGGCCCGCCCTTGCAGGGTTGTAGCAGGAAGCCCCTCGGACAGCGTCGCCTTGCTGGGACGGGCAACCAGCCCGCCCTGCGCAAGGCTCCTCGCCGAGAAGCTTCCTGCTGCAATCACGATGATCCAGATTGGTCGGAAAGTGCTCTATACTGAAAAAACCAGCTCGTCTTCTTCGCGCGGCAGGGCAGGGTCAAGGTCTGGCAACGGCTCGAAACTTTCTTCACACACAGCCGCCTCCCCCAGCCCCGCGAGCTTGAAATGGCCCAGCCGCCGGTCTTCATCGCTGCGCCAGTTCTTGTTCGGATTGAACGCGCTCAGATAAAGCTCGCCATGGCGGCTGAACAGGCGGTGCGGGGCGAGCTGCATGGTCGTGCCATTATAGTGGACAGACACCAGCCGCCGCAGCGCAATCGCTTCGATCAGCAGGCGTTCAAGCGGGATTTCAGCAGGGGATTCGCCAGACATAGGCGGGGCCATGCCGGGGGGATGCCCTTGCATCAAGGGCTAATAGCTTAACCCCGCAAAAGGATCAGGCTTTTTCCAGCTCAGCCTGCTTCTCGTCGCTTGCCGCTTGCAGCAGGGCCTCGCGGATCGAAGCCATGCGCCGGTCACCGGTGATCTTCCCGCCCAGCAGATCCGTGACATAGAAAATGTCCGTCGCGCGCTCACCATAATGAGTGACATGGGCGGAGTTCACGATCAGCTGCTGTTCGAACAGGGCATGAGCCAGCCGGTTGAGCAAGGCAGGCCGGTCCCGCGCGCTCACTTCAATCACGGAGAAGCGGTTTGATGCATTATTGTCGATATGCACGCGCGGGCGCACGTCAAACGCCTTGGCCCGGTTATGTGCGAGCGGCCGCCGGGCCAGCTGCGGCACCAGCTCGACATTGCCCATCAGCGCATCTTCGATCGACTTCTTGATCCGATCCAGCTGGGCTGGTTCCATGAAAGGCCGCTCATGCGGGTCCTGCACAAGGAAATTATCGACGGCATAGCCGCGCCTTGTCGTGTGGATGCGCGCGTCGATAATATTGGCGCCTGCCAGATGAATGCCCCCGGCAATGCGGAAGAACAGGCCCGGATGGTCCTGCGCAATCACAGTCACCAGCGTGGCCCCGCGCGCTTCATAATATTCGCAATGGATCGAGAGCTTGTGATCCAGCCGTTTCGCTGCGCAATAATGCACGAGGTTGAGCACAATGATGTCTTCCGGCTCGGCAATCCAGTAGGCATCGCCAAAGCGGTCGCCAATGGCCTCCATCACCTCGGCCTTGTCGCCCAGCATTTCGCGCACCAGCTCTTTCTTGGCGGCAACCCGTTCCTTGCGACCACTGGATTTAAAGCCCAGCCGCAAACGTTCTTCCGCCTGATCGTACAGCTCGCCCAGAAGCTGGCCTTTCCAGCTGTTCCATGTGCCCGGGCCAACCGCGCGAATATCCACGGCAGTCAGGATCAGGAGCTGGCGCAGCCGTTCCATATTCTGCACTTCGCCAACGAAATCCTCGATGGTCTTGGGATCGGTCAGGTCCCGCTTCTGCGCGGTGGAGCTCATCAGCAGATGTTGCCGCACCAGCCAGCTGACCAGTTCCGTCTCATCCTGATCCAGCCCGAAGCGCGGGCACAGCTTGAGCGCGACCTCTGCCCCCAGCACCGAGTGATCCCCGCCGCGCCCCTTGGCAATATCGTGCAGCAAAACCGCGACATAGGCGATGCGGCGCGAATTGAGCTTGTGGATCAGCTCTGACGAACGCGGATGATCGGCCTTCAGCTCACCCTTTTCGATCCGGTTGAGCAGGCCGATGGCGCGGATCGTATGCTCATCCACCGTATAATGGTGGTACATGTCGAATTGCATCTGCGCATTCACGCGGCCAAAATCGGGTACGAATTTGCCGAACACGCCCGTCTCGTTCATCCAGCGCAGCACGGTTTCCGGATCGTTGCGTCCAGTAAGCAATTCGAGGAACAGCGCATTGGCATGCGGGTCCTTGCGCGTGCCGCCCTTGATCAGACCGGAATCGCGGTCCGCCATGCGCATGGTTTCCGGGTGAATTTCCAGCCCGTTGGCTTCTGCCAGCTGGAAAATCTCGATCAGCCGGACCGGGTCCTTCTGAAACCAGTCATCCGAAGGGGCCGCGATACGCCCGCCAAACACCTTGTAGCCTTTAAGGATACGCGATTTCTGCCGAAAGCTGGCGAGCAGCCCGGTGCGCTGGCGTTTCTTCGCAAATTCCTCGTCAATATGAGCCAGGAACACGCCAGTCAGGCTGCCGACCCGTTTGGCCTGCAGGAAATAGAACTGCATGAAGCGTTCTACCGCGCTCTGCCCCGGCCGGTCTGCAAAATTCATCCGTTCGGCCACTTGCCGCTGCAGATCGAAGGTCAGCCGGTCTTCCGCGCGCCCGGCGAGGATATGCATGTGGCACCGCACCGCCAGCAGGAAGCCTTCCGCGCGGCGGAAACTGCGATATTCAAGCGGCGACAACAGCCCGACATCGACAAGCTGCGCGGCGTTCTGGACCTTGTGAATATATTTGCCGATCCAGTAGAGTGTCTGCAGATCGCGCAGCCCACCCTTGCCATCCTTGATATTGGGTTCGACGACATAGCGGCTGTCCCCCATCCGCTTGTGCCGTTCATTGCGCTCTTCCAGCTTTTCCGTAACGAACTGGCGTTCCGTGCCGGATGCGACCTCTTTCCAGAAACGCACGGAAGCCTCTTCATACAGCGGCTTGTCGCCCCAGACATAGCGGCTTTCCAGCATCGCGGTGCGGATCGTCAGATCGCTCTTGCACATGCGCATTGCCTCATCCAGCGAGCGGCTGGAATGGCCCACTTTGAGCCCCAGATCCCACAGGAAATAGAGCATCGCCTCGATCACCTGTTCGCACCAGGCGGT
>JAGREF010000013.1 GCA_020446665.1 Sphingomonadaceae bacterium | reverse complement strand
CTGTCGTTCACGTTGATCGCCGGGAACGGCAGGCGGCCGCTCTTGGCGATGTGATAGAGGCGGTGCACACCAGTGGTGGTTTCTTCCGATACACCCTTGATGTTCTTCACCGAAGCAGTGAGGTAGCCGGGCTTCTTGGCGATGAATGCCTTGAGCGCGCGCTGCATTTCCACTTCTTCTTCATTGGTCGGCTCAGGCATGTCTTCGCCAGCTTCGAGGCGGGCGCCCCACAGCGCGAACATGGTGGCATCGCCGCCATCGTCGAGGATCATATTGGCGGTGAGGTCCGGATCGCCTTCGCTGGTCCAGTCAAAGATATTGCCGACATAGTCCCAATATTCAGCCAGGCTTTCACCCTTGATGGCGAAGACCGGGATGCCAACGGCGGCAATCGCTGCTGCGGCGTGATCCTGCGTGGAGAAGATGTTGCAGGTCGCCCAGCGGACCTCTGCGCCCAGTTCCACCAGTGTCTCGATCAGCACGGCAGTCTGGATCGTCATGTGCAGCGAGCCGGTGATACGCGCGCCGCGCAGCGGCTTGGATGCGCCATATTCTTCGCGCAGCGCCATCAGGCCGGGCATTTCGGTTTCGGCGATCTTGATTTCGTCACGACCGAATTCGGCGAGCGAGATGTCCTTGACGATGTAGTCCGTAAATTCGGTCACGTTCTGGTCCCCTGGGGATTGGTGCCAAAAGAAAACGCCGTCCAACCAGCAAAAAGTAGGGCGGCGCCAATTCAGGAGCCGCCCTTAGCCTTTCGCAGGTGCGAAAGCAAACACCGGAAGTGACCGGCCTTAGATAATTTCCCGTATTACCGGTCGTAACGTGCCACCAGAGCACTGCCGCGGTGATTGGCAAGCAGCAAGTCAGCCGCTTCATCCAGGCCATCACCCTGCGCGCGGGCGGCAAGTTCGCGGGTGACAGCGCCCAGTTCATGGCAATCCATCCAGGGATGCCCCTGACCGTAGCGATTGGCCATGCTCACGCTTAACTTGTCCAGCGCACGCTTGCCGCCACTGGTTCCGTAACGTCCCGCATATTGCGCACTAAGCGTGCGGTGCGCGGCGCTCATTACGGGCAGATGGCGCTGCGCAAAGCGGTTGTAATCAGCCTGGAAATCATCCTGCCCATGGCGGCAGCGCAGCGCGCTGACCATCAGCATGATATCCAGCTTGCGCAGCTTCTCTGCTGACAGTTCCGCTTGCCCGGCCTGTGCAGGCATCGCCATGAGCAAGGTTGCGACCGCAGCTATCGACCCTGCTGTTCGTGAAATCTTCATTGTCCCGGTCTCCCTGTTGCAGGGAGTCCCTTCCCCGCAACAGCCAGACTGACCGGCGGCGTTTACCCGATCTTCAATATCGAAAGTGAAGCGAAATTTACCATGTGCGGGAAAGACCGCTTGCGCACCGGCCCTGCGCGCCTATCTCTGGTGCTGGACTGGAGACAGCAAGGGAGTTCACCAGAATGACAATTTCCATTGGCGACAAAGTGCCGGACGTTACCCTTATCAAAGCGACCGAGAATGGTCCCGAAGCCGTGCAATCGGCGGAGTATTTCGCGGGCAAGAAGCTGGCGCTGTTCTCCGTGCCAGGCGCATTCACCCCGACCTGCTCTGCCAAGCATTTGCCGGGCTTTGTCGAAAAGGCCGGCGAGCTGAAAGCAAAGGGCGTTGACGAGATTGCCTGCACCGCAGTCAATGATGCTTTTGTAATGGGCGCCTGGGGCAAGGCTGCGGGCAGTGATGATGTGACCATGCTGGCAGACGGCAA
>JAGREF010000232.1 GCA_020446665.1 Sphingomonadaceae bacterium | reverse complement strand
CATGTCGAACTGGCGAGCCTGTTCGTGCGGTGATTCCGCAAGGCTTCTTGGTTTAAAACTGGCCTGCTGGAACGCATGGTACACAGCCCCTCTGCGGAATAGCAGATAGCAGGGGGCTGCAGCAGCAAGCGAGCTGGCTTGCGACCATCCGGTTCCATATCGGTGAGTATGAAAATTGTCAGTCTGGGATCGGTCCATTTCATGACTATGGACAATCCCGCGTGACAATCGCGCCATGCCATATTAGCGGTTCGCCCGTGAGTGTTTCCCGTTCAGATGCCGCCGCGGCTATTGTCCGCCCTACCATGCTTGATGCGCGCCAATTGATGCGCGACCTTCAGCAGTTCCGTGATCCGAATCCGGCGCGCAGCCTGGGGGAGCTTGGCATCACGCTGATCCCCTTTCTGGGGCTGTTCGCTGCGATCATCGCCGCAGTTGATGCGGGTTACTTGCTCGCTCTCGCGCTGACCCCGCTGGCGGGACTCTTCCTGTTGCGGCTCTTCATTATCCAGCACGATTGCGGGCATGGGGCCTTCCTTAAGTCTCGCGCTGGCAATGACTGGTTCGGGCGGATGCTCGGCGTCCTCACGCTCACGCCCTATGATTGCTGGAGCCTCAGCCACGCGCGCCATCATGCGATGACGGGCAATCTCGACAAGCGCGGCTTTGGCGATGTCGATACGCTGACCGTGCGCGAATATTCCGAAAGATCGTGGATAGAGCGGCTCGGCTATCGCCTGTATCGCCACCCGTTATGCCTGCTCGGTTTTGGCCCCACCTATCTCTTTCTCCTGCGTCATCGCCTGCCAGTGGGGCTGATGAAGGAAGGCTGGAAATTCTGGATCAGCGCGATGGGAACGAACATTGTCACTCTGGCAGTCCTCGCCGTACCGGTGTGGTTTGCCGGCTTCGGAGTGACGCTGGCAGTGTTCCTGCCAACCCTGCTCTTCGCCGCGAGCATGGGGGTTTGGCTGTTTTACATCCAGCACCAGTTCCCGAACGCATATTGGAAAAGCAAACCCGAATGGTCCTTCGCTGAGGCCGCTCTGATGGGCAGCACCCATCTGGACCTGCCGCCGCTTCTGCGCTGGTTCACCGGCAATATCGGTATCCACCACGTGCACCATTTGTCGAGCACGATCCCCTTCTACCGCTTGCCCGCAGTCCTGAAAACGCACCCGGAATTGCGCGATCTCAACCGCTACACGGCATGGAAATCGCTCAGCGCATTCCGGCTGGCGCTGTGGGACGAGCGGCAACAGCGCATGGTAACCTTTGCCGAGGCAAAGAGGATGGCGGGTTAGGTCTGCTCTTGGTTCAAAAGAGCAAACCAAAGCCCAAAAACTACCCCCGCAGCACCGCCAGCAGTTGCGCTTCCAGCCACGCCATCGAGTCCGGCTCTACATAGGCGTGGGTTGCACCTTCGCAGCGTGCGATGCGCGGGTCGGCTTTGTCCCAGCGGCTTTCAAAGACTTGCGCGGTGCGGTCGGCGCTGGCGATCAGGAATTGGACTTTGCCATCAAAGCCTTCTATCCCGGCGGCCATCTCTTGCGCCAGCGAGCTGGGGGCGGAGGAGGTTTTGGCGGCCTGGCCCAATCCTCTGGCCAGCTTGGCGAGGTTCACGCCGCCGGTCAGCAGGCGCCAGACCTCCTTGGGGTTCTTGAGCTTTTCGATATAGCGCGAGCGCACGGCGGAGGGCGGGGGCGTGTCGTCTTCGCCCGCTTCGATGGTCCAGGGGTTGGACAGCACCAGCCGGTCACACCCTGCGCCGCCTGCCAGCATCAGCGCGCTGGCGGCATCGCAATTGCCGAAGCCGACAACCTTGGTGACTTGCGGGGCCATTGCCTTGAACGCGTCGAGCGCGCATTCGATGTCCTTGCGGCTCTTGCGGAAGCCCCGGTTTTCGCCGTCGCTATCGCCTATCCCGCGCCGGTCAAAACGGAAGACGGGGAAGCCTGCCTTGGCGATCCGTGCGGCCAGCGCGGCCTGCCCGGAAAAGGCGCCCGAGCGGATTTCATTGCCGCCGCTGACATAGAGCAGGCCGGTGGAGAGCGGCCCTGTGTCGAGCGTGCCCGCCAGCCGGGTGTCATCGCATTGAAAGCTGAGCGGCAGGCGCTTCATGCGTCCCCTCCCAGCAGGGCAATGGCGATGATGGCGGCCATGGCGTCGGCCTGTTCGGGGTCTTCGTCCGGCTCGGCGCGCAGCCATAAACCGCCACCGCCAAGCAGCGATTGCGCGATTTCGGCCTGCATTTCGTTTTCCGGGGGCGTGGCGGATTCGAGAGCGGCGAACATGTCCGCGCCCAATTGCCATCCGGCCAGCGTGATGCCTTCGCTGCGCCCCAAGGCCTGCAGCGCTTCCATTGTCTCTTCGCGCCCGGCTTCCTTCGCGGCGATGGTCCGAGCGCGCAGCATGGCGCGCAGGGCCTGTTTGCCGCCGGTCGGCGCGTGGCGCCAGCCGGGCAGACCATCGGGCGCGAGCAGGGCCCCGGCGCGGATTGTCAGCACATGGCTGGGCTGGAACTCCGCGATGGCCGCTGCGATTCCGGCCCGCCAGCCTTCCAGCGTCTGATTGCGCAAGGGGGCAAGGCTGTCATTCCAGCCGGCCAGATCGGGCAGGAAACTGTCCACGCCGGACAGGTCCAGCCGCCGCATCACCTCTACTGTGTGGCGGCGCATCTTGTTCGCTTCATCGAACAGGGCAGGGATGACGAGCAGGCGGTGCTTGCGCCCCTGATCAAAGGTCAGCGCGATTTCATCGCTGGTGCCGCCACCGGGCAGCGGGCAGGTCCAGCTGGTGTACACGCAGGCTTAACCTTCGACGACCTTGGCTTCGGCAAAGGCAAGCAACCCGCCATAGGTTTCCAGCATCTCGCCATCCACGTCGTCATCCTCGATCAGAATGTCGAGCCGGTCTTCCATTTCAGTGAGCAGGCCGGCCACGGCCATGGAATCCAGTTCCGGCAAATGGCCGAACAGGCCGGTGTCACCGTCAAATTCGGCTACATCATCGGGATCAAGGCCGAGCACATCGCAGAGGATGGCGCGCAATGTTGTATCAATTTCACCCCGGCTTGGTGCAAGACCGCTCATTCTGCTGGCCCCCCTTGAAAATGAGCCCCTGAACTTTGGGCGCTGCCCTTAGCCGCGCGCGGCGCGGCCTGCAAGACGCTTGGCCAGGGGCAGCCATGCCCGGGGCTGGCGCGGATCAAGGCAATCGATGCGGAAACGTGGGCGCACTTCCTCCATCCAGTCGGCCTTGTAGCCATCATTGCCGGTGCCGAAATCAACCAGCTCGACCTTGTCGATATCGATCACATGTTCAAACAAGGCAGCGCTGAGTGTGGTCCCGGCGGAGAGGTTTTTCGTCTCTTCGAGATGGGCCAGCTTGTGGATGAAGGCGCAGCCTGCCTCTACGGTCCAGAATTGCGCGGCGACAGCGCGCCCTTCGTGATACGCGATGGCGAGCCGTATCCGCCCAGCGGCACCCTCTTCTTCGGCAAAGCGGCGCAGCAAGGCGGGATCGCCTTCCTCCGGCTTCCAGCTTTGCGCATAGATCGCTTCGTAGTCGGCCCAGGCCTGCGCATCGAAATGCGTCAGCAGCCGGACATCGACCTTCTTACCCTTGCGCTTCAGCGTGGTGCGCATCTTGCCCGGGCGGCTGGCCCAATATTCGGCAAAGTTACGACCTTTTACCGGCAGCACATGGTTGTGATCGCATTGTTCGCGGCGGACGTGCCAGCCGGCCATTCGAAATGCACGTTCGAGTCGTGTGGCAGAGCCATCTTCGTCGGGTACCGGCCAAAGCGTAACCCGGTGGGACTGGCTTTTCAGATCTCCCGCCAGCGCCGCCAGCAGCGCATCGCCGCGTTCGCCCGCAGGTGCGAGTTGCCGCCAGGTGAAGTTGTACCAATTGCGCAAAGGCTCCAGCCGTCCATTGGCGCGGGTCAGCGCCATGGCAACCACGGCATCTTCGCCTTCCGCCAGCGCGACCATGGGTTCGATCCCGCTATCAGCGAGCAAGGCGAACCACTCCGCCCGGTCAAAGGGGGAGGAAATCGCCACACTTGCCCCTTGCAAGACGTTAACCCTGTCGTGATAGCTGGCTGCAATCACAGTGATAATTCCCCTTTGGAGGCTCATGTCCGTCGCGCCCGATCCCGATCCCCGGCCACTCGATCACCTTGCCGAATGCGGCGAGGATGATGCACCGGCGCTCGTTCTGCGCAGCGGCACCCTTAGCTACAAGGACTTAAGAAGCCGTGTCGCTCAAATGGCGATGTGGCTGAGTGACCAGTTGCCCGAACCCGGCGCCCGCGTGGCGACTTGGGCGGCCAAGGGCGAGCTGACCTGCCTGATGCCGCTCGCCGCAGCGCGGGCCGGACTGGTCCATGTGCCAATCAACCCGCTGCTCAAACATGCGCAGGTAAACCATATTCTCGCCGATAGCGGGGCCGGGCTGCTGATCGGCACCAAGGCGCGGCTGGCGACACTGGGCGAGGGCGATGTGCCCGCTGATTGCGCGGTGGTAGAGGAAGGCGAGGCGCTGGAAGACGTTTCTCGCTATGGCGGTCTTGAAGCGCCCTCAAGGATTCCAACCGATGAGCTCGCGGCGATTCTCTACACCAGCGGATCGACCGGGCGGCCCAAGGGGGTGATGCTCAGCCATGCCAATATGTGGCTCGGCGCAGTCAGCGTGGCGCATTATCTGCGCATGGAAGCGGATGATGTGACGCTGGCGGTGTTGCCGCTTTCCTTCGATTATGGCCAGAACCAGCTGCTCAGCACCTGGCGGGCCGGGGGCTGCGTGGTCCCGCTCGACTATCTCCTCCCGCGCGACGTGATGAAGGCCTGTGCGAAGCATCAGATTACGACGCTGGCAGCAGTCCCTCCGCTTTGGGTCCAGCTGGCCGAACTCGACTGGCCAGAGGAAGCCAGCGCGCCCTTGCGGCGGCTGACCAATTCCGGCGGTGCGCTGACCGAGGATTTGGTACGCGATTTGCGCCGTATCTTTCCGCAGGCGATGTTGTTCCCGATGTACGGCCTGACTGAAGCTTTCCGCTCGACCTATCTCGACCCCACGCTGGTCGATAGCCACCCGACAAGCATGGGCACGGCGGTCCCCTTTGCCGAGATTCTCGTGATCGGGGATGATGGCGAAGTGACTGAACCGGGCGAGGAAGGCGAACTCGTCCATTGCGGGCCGCTGGTGGCGCATGGATACTGGCAGGATGCAGAGCGCACGGCGGAACGGTTCAAGCCTGCGCCCGCTGCCTCCACCTATGGCGGCATGGCGGTGTGGTCAGGCGACCGGGT
>JAGREF010000231.1 GCA_020446665.1 Sphingomonadaceae bacterium | reverse complement strand
CGCAACCCGAACGAAAGCCGCGCGCAGGACAAAGCCCGCACGATCAAGCCAGCGCCCTTAGTAGGGCAGGCACAAAAGGGCAAGCGCGCGCTTGACTCATCTTGCCCGCAATTCATCACCGCATTAATGGCGAGCGCCATGAGCGATAGTGACACCACACCCGAGACCGGCGCAGATGCCGCCCCCGCAACCCCTGTTTCCCAGTCGGGCGACCTGCCGCCGGATCGCATCGCGATCAATCCGCGCAGCGAATTTTTCGACGCAGAGAAACTGCAACGCGGCATTGGCATCCGGTTCAAGGGAACCGTGCGCACCAATATCGAGGAATATTGCATTTCCGAAGGCTGGGTGCGCGTGCAGGCAGGCAAAACCTTGGACCGCAAGGGCAATCCGCTGACCATCAAGCTGACCGGCCCGGTCGAAGCGTGGTACGAGGATCTGGGCGAAAATCCGCCCGTGGCGAAGGCCTGATCTGGCAGGAAAGGGAATTCGAAGGGGCAGACCGCGACAATCTGAAATGGTTCTCGGCCGGCTCAGGGAGCGACCTGCCCCTTCTCCACTGGCCCATGGCCAGCTGTTCCTGTCTCGCGCATTAAGCAGTTGTAAAATCAACCCCTGCCCGAGATTTTCATCCTAATGGTCGAGCGCCATTTAGTTACGGCGGATAATATCTGCAACCACATCCCGCCTGGCTGATGCCACCTGATTGCGGGGCGCGCTGCGCGGGGCGGAGAAACCGCCGGAAAATGCCTGCTGAAATGCGCGCGAGGGATTGGCCGAAACAGGCTGTGCGGCAGCTTGTGCAACTGGTCGTGCGACGGGCTGAACCTCGCGCCGGGCAATCACGGTGCCGCGCGCGTTGGAGAAATTGTCCTTCTGCCCCTTGGCGCGATCACCATAGATGAAGCCAGCCACCGGCCAGGGCGTCTTGCCCAGTGCCTGCAGCGGATCATACCATACGCGCACCTGGCTCCAGTCATTGGCAGGCGAAACGTCAATCGCCTTCACATCACGCTCGATCTGGCCGCGTCGGCCATTGATCGGCGACCAGTTGGCATGGGTCAGCAGCACGGTGCGGGAATCAATCACCCGGCTGACCATGGCGACATGGCCCAATTGCATGTTGCGATGGGGCTGGAACGCCATCACTGCCCCCACGCGCGGCGTGTTGCCCCGCTGATAACGTCCTTCGGCCTGATCCCACCATGTATGGGCATCCCCGTATATACGGATACCCGATTGTTCACGGGCGAAGGGGACACATTGCAGATAGGGCGGCAATTCACTGCCGTCGCTGCGAGCGTCACGATAGGAGCCTCCAACCGCGCTTTCCGCGCCTGCAGCAGCAGGCACGCTCAAAGCGGCGGCAAGGATCAGACTGGTCAGCGGCAATTTCATGCCGCCTCTCTGCCCCTTAGGCAGTTAGGATCACCCTGCCGGTCACGGTTAACCGGAAATAACCATGATTGCCGATTTTACGCTCCGTTACGCTCTGTGCTTGCCAAGCGGCGCGCAAAGGGCCACCTGCCCCGGATATGCTTCCGCAAGTCATCATTATTGGCCGCCCCAATGTCGGCAAATCCACCCTGTTCAAC
>JAGREF010000230.1 GCA_020446665.1 Sphingomonadaceae bacterium | reverse complement strand
CGAAATCCGCCCTTTGTTCATGCAGTTCGTTCATGCTCATTCCCGCCGCGACACTGCGCAGTGCGTCGACGAACTTGCCTTCGACAAGATCCTTCAGCGCCTCGGGCTGCATGGTCCGCATCCCCAGCGTTTGCGCGGCCATGGCGATGGCTTCGGCATCGGGCTTTACGCGGACATAGAATTCCGCCTTCACGTCGATCCGCAAGCGGTCGAGCGTGATCAGCGCTTCATTGTCCCGGCGCACCACGGGCAGCACGACGGTGTTCATGTTCACCGGCATGGTTTCGTGGAACACCGGTAGCACCAGCGCGCCGCCATTCATCACGACCTTTTCCCCGCCCACGCCGGTACGTACGAAGGCAACTTCCTTCGATGCACGACGATAGAGCTTGGTCAGGGTGACAAAGAATACCAGCAGGACGATCAGGGCAGAGCCCACGATCACGCCAATATTGATCAGATTTTCGCTTAACATTTTCGTTCTCCAAAATTCTCTAGAGGCTCAGTCTGCAGGGGCCAGGCGGCGATCCTGCACCTCCACCGCGAAGAAGGTTTCCCCTTCGCGGCGAACGAGCAAGATCTCGTCGCCTTCTGCCAGCTCTGCCGAGCCATCATGCGGTTCGACCATGACGTGATGCGTCATGCCAAACCGGTCCTTCACCTGTGCCCGGGCGGCATAGCCTTGCCGTGCCGTACCCGTGGCGATCCTTGCGCGGTGGCCGACCAATGTGTCGGTGCTCACCGCCGTTGTTTCATCTTTCGGCATCACCGCCGCGATCGGGCGGCTGACAAGGCCGGTGACGGGCAGTGAAAGCACGCCTGCCGCCAATCCGCCGAGCCACACATCCAACGGCGCGCCGAGGATATTCTGCGCCAGCGACTGGATGCCCACGCCAACCCCGGCAAAAATCGCCAGTTCCAGCGCCAGCCACATCATCAGGGGGAGCCTGCCGAACCCGATGATCGACAGCATCCCGTCGATCATTCCAAGCCCGCCATCGGCATCTGCCGCAAGATCGATATCGCCATCGGCGTCGATCTCGAAATCGCCCAATCCGATCAGTTGCAACAGCGCGAGGACAAGCATCAGCACCAGTGCAGCCGCGAAAGGCAAATTATAGTCGGCGAGGAGGTTCATCGCCCCTCTCCCCAGCCGGAAAACATCTCTTTTCTCCTAGCGAACCGGGGGTTTACCCGATTCTCTTGCCCCCAGATTAGAGACGAGATTCGCCCCCGAATCCAGCAAAACCGGATAGCGATATGCCGATTTTCGACTCGGGTCTTTGCGCGAGGCCCCCGGTCGATTAGGGACGATATCGTGACGTCTCTATATCGCCTCGCCCCCCTGCTCGCTCTCGCGCTTGCCGCGCCCCTTGCCGCCAAGGACAGCCTTGGCATGTTCGATAGCTGGGGCGCCTTTCGCGACAGCAATGTGCCGCGCTGCTATGCGATTGCGAAGCCCGAACCGAGCAAGCTGGCGCGCGATTACGAACCCTATGTCGCCATTGGCACCTGGCCCAAACGCGGCCTGCGCGGACAGGTCCATTTCCGCCTCTCACGCAAGATGGCCGCCAATGCGCTGATCACGCTGGTGGTGGGCGACCGGCGCTTTGAACTTACCGGCGGCGGCGGCGATGCCTGGGCGCAGGACAAGGCGATGGATGCCGCCATCGTGGCCGCCATGCGCTCTGCCGGGTCAATGGTGATCGGCGCGAGCGATGCCAGCGGCAAGCGTTTTTCCAACACATATGATCTTGCCGGTGCAGCCACTGCAATGGACGCCGCAACCGTGGGCTGCGCGCGCTATCGCTAGGACTTAGCGCCTAGGGTCAGGACCCCTTAATCGCGCTATCGAGGTTTGAAGCAAAATGGCTCAGGGCGAGGAGGATTGGCGAAGGAATATGTCCATCTTTCA
>JAGREF010000229.1 GCA_020446665.1 Sphingomonadaceae bacterium | reverse complement strand
TCTGGCGTCGATGCGTGGAGCCGGGGCGATTACGACCAGGCCGTGAAAGAATGGCGCGGCCCGGCGGCAGCGGGCGACGCGGATGCACAATTCAACATGGCGCAGGCCTATCGCCTTGGTCGCGGGGTAGAAGTGAACGCCAAGCAGGCCGAGGTTTACTATGCCAAGGCTGCGGCACAGGGCCATATAAAGGCAGCCGACAATTACGGCTTGATGCTGTTCCAGGATGGTCGCCGGGAAGAGGCCATGCCCTATATCAAGGCGGCTTCTGAACGCGGCGACCCGCGCGCGCAATATTTGCTCGGCATCGCCCATTTCAACGGCGACATGGTGCCCAAGGACTGGGTGCGCGCCTATGCGCTGCTGACCCTCGCCAATTCGGCAGGCCTGCCGCAGGCCAAGCCCGCGATCCAGCAGATGGACAGCTTCATCCCGCTGGCCCAGCGGCAGGAAGCGCAAGCGCTTGCCACACAGCTCAAGACTCAGGCTGATTCCAGGCGCGGCACACAGCTGGCCGCCGCCGATCTGGGGCAGGGGGGCAGCATTACCAAGGCCGCACCGCCGCCGCCACGCCCGGCGCAGGCGACGGTTCTGCCCAGCACAACCGGTCGCATTCCGCAGCCAATCCAGACTACGCCGGTCGCGCCCTCTATCGCCGCTGCAGAAGCTGCCATTTCAGAGGCGCAGCGAGTTACCGGTACGGGCAACCCGGCAGGCGCAGGGGCGGATTATGCCGCTGCAACGCCCGCGCCGCGTCCGCGACCGGGGCGCGTTTCGGGCGTGACCACTGCGGCCGTTGCTGCCGATGCAGAGCGTGCCAGCGCTGCACGGCCGGCCGCACCAGCCGCGCAACCGGCCCCCGCCCCTGCGCGCGTGGCCGCATCGGCTGGCAAGGCGACAGGCGGCCCGTGGAAAGTCCAGCTGGGTGCTTTTTCCGTGGCGGGCAATGCTGACCGTTTGTGGAGCCAGCTAAGCGGGCGTGCCGAGCTGGCGGGAGCATCCAAGGTGGTGGTGCCAGCGGGGCGGCTGACCAAGCTGCTGGCAGGCGGGTTTTCCAGCCGCGGCGAAGCGCAGCAAGCATGTTCTGCGCTGAAAGCGTCCGGGCATGGCTGTCTGGTTACCCGTTAAAGGCTGATTCACGGCAAAAAGCCGATTTCAATCGACCAGCGCACTTTCATAGTTTTACCAAGCTGATAGTTTCCCCGCATTAAATTGGGGGGATGATAAGATGAGCCAAGCTGCAAGTCCGACGGTGGAAGCAACACCGGACGAGCCGCAAGCGGTTGCGCCGGTTGGGCAGCAGCGGCTGGTCAGCCTCGATTTTATCCGTGGCATTGCGGTGATGGGTATCCTCGCCGCCAATATCATCGCCTTTGGTCAGCCCTGGTCAGCCTATATGTACCCCGGTGGCTTTGTGACCCCGCATGGTCAGGTGGAAGAGTGGATGTGGATCGCACAATTCGTGCTGATCGATCACAAGATGCGCGGCTTGTTCACGATCCTGTTTGGCGCCGGGATGATGCTGTTCCTCGAAAAAGCATGGGCCAAAGGGGCGAGCAACTGGCTGCAGGCGCGGCGGCTGGGCTGGCTGTTCCTGTTCGGGGCGGTGCATTACTTCCTGATCTGGCGCGGCGATATCCTGATGCTTTATGCGGCGGCAGGTTTGCTCGCGCTGCTGTTCACCCATCTCAAGGCGCGCGAGCAAATGCTGATCGGGGGGCTGTGGTATCTTGCCGGCACGATCCTGTTCGCGGCGATGATGATCCCATCCTATCTGATCGCCGAAACAAGCTTTGGCTCGGCACCTGCTCTGGCCGAGGTGCTGCAGCAAATGCAGGATGGCAAGGCCAAGCAGCTTGCCGACGACGCCGTGGAACTGACATTGGCGCAAAACGGCAACCTGTTCGCCTGGCTGGGCCACGGCTTTGAGAAACACGCGCTGGACCCGTTCAACAATCTGATCGTCCTGTTTCTGGAAACAGTGCCGCTGATGCTGATCGGGATGGCGCTGTATCGCATGGGCCTGTTTGACGGGACCATGATGGATGCCGCCACTCAGCGCCGCCGTGGCTGGGTCCTGCTGGTGGTGGGGGCGATTATCTCGCTGGCTATCGGCCTGTGGGCCAAGAGCATTGGTTTCCCCTTCTTCGGCGTGCAGGCGGCCTTTGTCGGGCTGACCCCGCTGCCGCAATTGCTGATGACACTGGGTCTGGCCATGCTGCTTGCGCTCTGGGCACCTGCGGCAACCGGCTGGCTGGGCGAACGGGTGGTGGCGACAGGCCGCATGGCCTTTTCCAACTATATCGGCACTTCGATCCTGATGCAGCTCGTGTTTCAGGGCTGGGCGCTGGGCCTCTATGGCGAACTGACCCGTGGCGGGCTCTACCTCGTTGTGCTGGGTGCCTGTGTGGTGATGCTGGCATGGTCCAAACCATGGCTCGACCGGTTCCGCTATGGCCCGCTCGAATGGCTGTGGCGCTGCCTGACCTATGGGAAGCTGTTTCCGCTGCGGCGCTAGAGCCAGGACCCTAAGGCGACATTGATATTTTGACGCAGGCCAATTGCCTTACGTGATTTTGTCGCTAAGGGGCATCGCCATGCGGGCACGCCAAACATCCCTGTTCTCAGCCTTTGCAACGCTGCTGATCGGCGCGGCCTTGCTGCTGCGCGTGGCGATTCCGGCTGGCTGGATGCCTGACACGGGCGCGGATGGCGTGATGCGCGTTACACTGTGTACCGGCTATGGCAAGGTGGCCGCCTGGATTGACGAGGATGGCACGCTCCATCGCGGCGAACCGGCGGATGATGATGGCAATGATGGCAAACATTGCGCCTTCACCGCCACCGCCCTCTCGCTCGCCACGGCGGACATGCCTGACCTGCCGCAGCCGCAGGCCATGCCGCAGGATGTGCCGCCTGCATCGCTGCGCGATCTCGCGCCGGGTCAGGGGCTGGCCGCCCCGCCGCCGCCTGCCACCGGCCCTCCCTCCCTCGCCTGACAAACCCAAGCGGCTGCGCGGCAAGCGCGGCCTGTATTCCTGTGGCGCGCCACTGCGCCTCTGTCAGACGAGTTTTACAATCCATGTCTTATCGTATTTCCGTGGCCCGTGCGGCCTCGCTCGCTGCGCTCTCTGTTGCGCTCCTTGCTTCTCCTGCCGCCGCTGAAGAGGGCGCAGGCGATCCGCTGACCGATATCATTGTCGTGACTGGCACCCCCGAGCGGGTGACGGTGGACGATATCGACCCGCAGGAACAACCCATTGTCGCGCCCGATGCGGCCGGTCTGGTGGCGCGTTCACCGGGGGCGGCGCTGATCGACAATGGCGCGCTGTCGGGGCAGGTGCAATATCGCGGCAGCTTTGGCGACCGTGTGCTGGTGCGCGTGAACGGCCAGCGTTTCGGGTCGGGCGGCCCTAACTGGATGGACCCGCCGCTGCATTATGCGCCGATGGTGCTGGTCGATCATATCGAACTGGATCGCGGCGTCAGCCCGGTCAGCAAGGGGCCGGGCGAAGCGGGCGGTATCAACGCCGTGCTCAAGCAGGTGGGCTTTGCCAGCAGCGCCACTGCCACGCCGACCGCCGATATGGGCGCGCTCTACCGTTCGGTCGATGACAGCTATGCCATGGGCGGCATCGCCGGGATTGCCAGCGACACATGGCGGTTTGGCGCGATGGCGGCATGGGAAGAGGGCAATGACTACCGCTTCCCCGGTGGCCGTGCCGGATCGACCAGCTTCGAACGGCTGACCCTGGGCGCGCATGCGGGCTTCCGAACCGGGCCGGGCGAGTTGAGCGTGGAATATCGCCGTCAGGAAACCGGCCCGACCGGCAACCCGCCTTTCGCCATGGATATCATCTATTTCAACGGCGATTTCCTGCGGCTGGGCGCGAAGCTGGATCTGAGCGACAGGCTCACGCTGGAAAGCCATCTCGGCCATGTCGCGATCCGGCATTTGATGGACAATAATACGCTGCGCCCTGCGCCAGCCAATCTGCGGGCCACCTTTGCAGAAGCGGATACGACCACGGCGGATATCGCGCTCAGCCTGGAAAGCGGCATGGGCACGCTGACGCTGGGCGGCGATCTGGAGCTGGGTAGCAAGCAGGTTCGGATTACCGATCCAACCAATGCCAGTTTCTTCCTGACTTCGCTCAACCGCGTTGCCAGTGACCGTTATGGTGCTTTCCTGCAATGGCGCGGCGCGCTGGGCCCGGTGGAGGCGGAACTGGGCGCGCGGGTGGACCAGCACGGCATTCGTGCCGCTGCGCCGGAACTGGGCAGCGCAGTGCCGATGGGGCCGCGGATGCTGGCCACTGCCTTCGCCGCGTCCGACCGCGACTGGTCGGATAGCAGCTATGATCTGACCGCGCGGCTGTGGGCAGATCTTGGCGCGGTGCGGCCGCGCCTGACCATCGCCCGCAAGACCCGCGCGCCGAGCCCGCTGGAACGCTTCAGCTGGCTGCCCACCGAAGCAAGCGCCGGGCTGGCCGATGGCAATATCTATGTCGGCAATCCCAATCTGAAGATCGAAAAGATGTGGGTGTTCGAAGCGGGGGTCGATGTCGAAACCGACAGCTTCTATGCCCGCCCGACCGTGTTCTATCGCCGGGTGGATGATTTCGTGCAGGGCGTGCCCTTCGATTCCACGCCGGGCGTGGTCAATACGACCGTGGAAATGGTCGCCGCGATGAATGGCGATCCCACCCCGCTGATCTGGGCCAATGTCGATGCCGAACTCTACGGTGTCGATATGGACTTTGGCGCGAAGCTGATGGGGCCGCTGCGCATGGATGGCGTGGCCAGCTACACACGCGGGAAACGGCGCGACATTGCCGATAATCTCTATCGCATTGCGCCGCCCAATATCCGTTTGGGCCTGACTTACGAAGGGCAGGGCTGGTCTGTTACCGCAGAAGGGCAGGGCGTGGCGAAACAGGGCAAAGTCTCTGCCAGCAACGGCGAAGCGCCGTCTGGCGGCTATGTCCTTGCCAATCTCTATGCCGGGCTGGACGTGATGGACGGCGTGCGGCTGGATGCCGGGGTCGAGAATCTGTTCGACAAATATTACGAAGAGCACCTCGCCGGCTATAACCGCGTGATGGGCAGCGATGTGCCGCTCGGCAGCCGCATGCCCGGCACCGGCCGCAGCGGCTTCGTGCGGGTGCGCGTGAAATATTGAATATCCCTGTCTCCTCCCCGTTCACGCAAATTGCCGAACGGGGAGGAGGTGTTCCATCCCGGCACAGCTCTTCCCGCAAAGCTTGCCGAGCGACGATTTCTGGCGCCAATTCTGGATTCGGGAAGTTTGATCCAAGCCGCTCAAACTAAAGAATTAATCTCGGGGCAGAGAGATATGTGGCGCAAAATTGCAGCAGTGATTGGCGGGATCGTCCTGGCAGGGAGCGCAACCGCTCAGGCGCAGACAGCCATTCCGGATGGCTATCAGATCGTCCATGTCGAATATAGCGGCCATGTGACCAGTTCCATCACCGATCAGATCGTGGTGCGCGATGCGGACGGTAACGGCATGTATTACACCGGCCCGGTCCCTGATTTCCCTTTTGATACCGGTGACAGAATCACGATCGGCTTCGATGCCATTGTTCCTACCGCTGAATCCATCGAAGCCGGAGTTGTGCCTCCCTCTGCCGATGGGATTTATGCCTTTCGGATTGGTCCTCGGCCCAGCCAGCTCACCGATTATCCCGGCACTGCATCATTCGTGAATTTCACCGGCAATGGCGGCATCGCCGACGTTGGCCAGTACGGAACGGATAGCAATCTCTTCATCCTCTACAATGCCAATACTGGTGGGTATGAAATAGCACCCGGTTTCGATAGTACAGGGGCGTATCAGGTTGCTCCAGCATATGATAATGACGGAAACTTTCGTTTTGGGATCGGCTCAATTGATTTTCCGCTGCTAGCTTATGATTCAGCTACCGGAGAGTTGAGACTCTCCTCATTCATGGAAACCTTCGGAACACCAAATACGCTATCCTGGAACGGTTCCGTAGAATCTCCATATTCCGGCCTCTTTCCAACCGGCATCTTCAATTTTGACAGTGGGGTTCCTGTGGGATCGGGGGGTTATTTCAGTACAAGCGCCTTTCTGTTTCCAGAACTTAGCCTTGATCGCGGGATATCCGTTACAGGCGACTGGAATCTGCCGGTCTATTCTCCGGCAACCCAGGTGCCCGAACCACCCTTCATCGCCATTTTCGCTGCTGTGTTGGCGCTGTTGGTGATGCGCCGCCGCCGGGCGATGGCCTGAAGAAGCGTCAGTTCTTCGCGTAGGGGTTCTTCGGGCTTTTCAGCACGACCCGCACCGGCACGGCGTCAAAGCCCAGTGACTTGCGGATGCCGTTGATCAGATAGCGTTCATAGCTTTTGGGCAGCATGTCCAGCCTTGTACCGAACACCACGAAGCGCGGCGGGCGGGTGCCGGCCTGCGTGATATAGCGCAGCTTGATCCGCTTGCCCTTGGGCGCAGGCGGCGGGTTGGCTTCCAGTGCATCGTCGAACCAGCGGTTGAGCACGGCGGTGGGCACGCGGCGTGACCAGCTTTCGCGCAGCACGAAGGCGGCGCGGATCATGTCGTCCAGCCCTTTGCCGGTCTTGGCGCTGACCGCGAAGAGCGGCAGGCCGCGTACCTGTGCCAGCCCTTCATCCAGCGCGCCGCGAATGCCGTTGAACAGGCTGGAGGCATCATCGGTGCCCACCGTGCCTGCGACATCCCACTTGTTGATCGCGATCATCAGCGCGCGGCCTTCCTCGAGCACATGGCTGGCGATCTTCAGATCCTGATGCTCCAGCCCCTTGGTCGCATCGAGCAGCAGCACGACGACTTCGGCAAAATCGACCGCGCGGCGGGCATCGGCGACGGAAAGCTTTTCCAGCTTGTCGGTCACGCGCGATCTCTTGCGCATCCCGGCAGTGTCGATCAGGCGGATATCCAGCGGCTCACCGCCGCGCGGGTCGGTCCATTGCCAGTCTACCGCAATCGAGTCGCGGGTAATGCCGGCTTCCGGCCCGGTCAGCAGGCGGTTTTCACCCAGCAGACGGTTGATCAGGGTGGATTTGCCCGCATTGGGCCGCCCGACAATCGCCAGCTTGAGCGGGCCGAGCGGTTCGTCCTCCTCGATATCCTCTTCGCCAGCTTCCAGCCGCGCAGCGCGCGCAGCGGCCTTGGCTTCTGCTGCCGCTTCCGCTGCTTCTTCGAAATGGCCGATTACGGGCCATAGGCCTTCGAACAGATCGGCCACGCCTTCGCCATGTTCGGCAGAGATGGCGACCGGCGTGCCCAGCCCGAGCGAGAAGGCTTCATACATACCGGCATCGCCCGCCTTGCCTTCCGCCTTGTTGGCGACAAGCACCACCGGCACATCGACAGTGCGCAGCCAGCGGGCGATTTCCTCGTCCAGCGGAGTGATCCCGGCGCGGGCATCAATCACGAACAGCGCCGCATCGGCCCCTTCCAGGCTGACCTCTGTCTGGGCGCGCATCCGGCCCGGCAGCGATTCGGCGTCTTCATCTTCCCAGCCTGCCGTATCGACGACAGTGAATTTCATGCCTGCCAGTTCGGCATCGCCCATCCGGCGGTCACGCGTGACACCCGGCTGATCGTCCACCAGCGCGAGCTTCTTGCCCACCAGCCGGTTGAACAGGGTGGATTTGCC
>JAGREF010000228.1 GCA_020446665.1 Sphingomonadaceae bacterium | reverse complement strand
TGCCCCAGATCTCGCAGCCAGCCGCCTCGCTCGGCCCCTTGAGCAGAACCAGCGGAGTATTACCGATAAGATCGAGCGTGCTGCGCTTGGGCTCGGGAACTGTCATACCACAAGGAGGTAAGGCACGGCGCGCCCGGCTGCAAGCGCCCCGGGCGGGAAGATTCAGTCTTCCTGAGCGATCGTGACTTTCAGCCCTTCAAGCTCTGCCGTAATCGGAACCTGGCACGAGAGCCGCGAATATTCGTCGCGGTGATCGGAGCTGTCGAGCAGGTCGTTCTCGTCCTCGCTCATCGCCGGAAGCTTGTCCATGTACGAAGGCTCGATGTGGACATGGCAGGTCGCGCAGCTGCAGCAGCCGCCGCACAGCGCCAGCAGTTCGTCGAAACCGTTGTCGCGGATCGCTTCCATCACCGAGACGCCGGCGGCGGCCTCGACGGTCTTTTCTTCGCGTTCGCGGTTGACGACTGTCAGTTTCGGCATGTGTCCCAATTCCCTCGTAGGTGGTCGCGTATGTATTTGGCCCGGGGGATGCCCCTGTCGGCCAGTTCGCGCGCGTGCTAGGCGTTGGCGCGCCGTTTGACAAGCCGGAGGTGCCATGGGGCTCAATGCCCGCCAGTTGCGCGTAGGGATCGATCACGCCGCCGCATGCGAACCCACTTTCGCCGCCGCGCTTGGCAAGGTCGGCTACCCCGAACCGCGCATCCGCGAGCGCGGATACCGCACGCTTCTGCGCACGATCGTGGGCCAGCAGGTCTCCGTGGCCGCCGCGTCCTCCGTATGGCGCAAGCTGGAGGAACGGCTCGGCGCCAATCTTGCCCCCGATGCCTTGCTATCCGCCGATTTCGACACGTTGCGCGCCTGCGGCCTGTCGCGCCAGAAACAGGGCTATGCCCGCTCGCTCTGCGAATTGGTGGTGGTGGGCGAACTGGACTTCGACAATCTCCCCGCTGATGACGAGGCCGCGATTGAAGAACTGACCCGGATCAAGGGGATCGGGCGCTGGTCGGCTGAAATCTATCTGCTCTTTGCCGAGGGCCGCCCCGACATCTGGCCCGCGGGCGATCTGGCAGTGCAGGCGGGGATCGGAAAGATTCTCGGGCTGGCGGAGCGCCCTTCGGAAAAGGCAACCCGCGCACTCTCCGAAGGCTGGAGCCCGCATCGCGGGGCCGTGGCGATCTTCACCTGGCATTGTTACAACAATCCCGCCTTGTGAACGCGCCCAACTGACATCAATGTTAATGACAGCGGCGCAGCGCCGCGTTATCTCATGCCGCAAAGCATGGTTGGGAGAGAGATATGAGCGAGCGCAAAGCCATTTTCATCACGGGCGGCGGGTCCGGCATTGGCCGCGCGATTGCGCAGCTTTTCGGCGGGCGCGGATGGTTCATCGGGCTGGCCGACATTGACGAAGCGGGGATGGTGGAAACCGCCGCGCTTCTGCCAGCCGGTCAGAGTTCCTCGCATGTGCTCGATGTGCGTGCGCCCGATCAATGGCGGGCCGCGCTGGAGGCTTTTGTGCAAGCATCCGGCGGACGGATCGACGTGGTTGCCAATAATGCCGGCATCCCGTCTGGCGGCAAGATCGTGGAGATGACCGAGGAAGAGATCGACCGCTGTCTCGACATCAATCTGCGCGGCGTGATCAATGGCGCGCGGGCATCCTATCCCTATTTGCAGCAAACCGCGCCCGGCTCCTGCCTGATCAACACCTGCTCGGCCGCCGGGGTCTATGGCTCAGCGGGGATGAGCATTTATTGCGCCAGCAAATTCGGCGTGCGCGCGGTGACGGAAAGCCTTGACGCCGAATGGGCCGAGGAAGGGATCAAGGTCCGTTCCATCATGCCCAGCTTTATCGATACGCCCTTGCTCCAGCACTCCAGCCACGCGGCAGATAATGTTCCGATCCGCGAGCGGGTGATGGCTGCCGGGCTGGAATTCACCCCAGTGGAGACTGTCGCCCATTGCGCGTGGGACGCCGTCCACGGCAAGAAATTGCACACGCTGGTGGGCAAGACTGCAAAACAAATGGCCTTCGCAGCGAAATGGATGCCGGGCCGCCTGCGCGAACGCGCGAAGAATCTGGCGGAAGTTAGCGGGGATTGAGCGGCTGAGACCCTCATCCAGCTTTCGCTAGGCGCTTTCGCGCCAAGCTCCAGCATCCTTCTCCCACCGGGAGAAGAAAAGCGCGCTAATCCCTTCTCCTTTGGGGAGAAGGATACAAAGGCTTGCGAACTTGTTCGCTAGCCGCAGTTGGATGAGGGGCTGCACCCCATCGGCTCAAACAAACCCCTCGATCACCTTCACCATCGCGACATCGCGCGCGCTCAGCCCGTTTGCGTCATGCGTGGTCAGCGTGATTTCAACCCTGTTGTAGACATTGAACCATTCGGGATGGTGGTCCGCCTTGTCCGCATGGATCGCCACGCGGGTCATGAAGGCGAAGGCCTCGGCGAAGTCGGAGAAGGTGAATATGCGCTCTATCGCATCGCCATTGCGGGTGAGTGACCACTGGGGATGCGCCGCCAGCAGATCGTCGCGTTCCTGATCGGTCAATTTGGCAATAGCCATGGCGTTTCGTCCTTCCTTGTCGCTGGCGGGTCTTTCGCCTAACGCGCAGAGCAATGCAAATGGTCCCGAAACTTGCCGCCCATGAGCTGGCCTGTCGCCGTGGCGATCGTTTGCTGTTTCGCGGGCTGGATATGGCGCTGCACGGCGGCGAGGCGCTCTATCTCTCCGGCCCTAACGGCATCGGCAAGACCAGCCTGCTCCGCATTCTGGCCGGGCTGATGCGCCCCTATGCCGGGAGCGTGGAGCGCGCAGGCAGCATCGGCATGGTCGATGGCCGCCCTGCCCTCGACCCGCAGGCGCCGCTGGGCAATGCGCTGCAATTCTGGGCCGGGCTGGATGGGGCGCAATTGCAAGGCGAAATGCTGGCACAATTGGGACTGGCGGATTTGCTCGACGTGCCGGTGCGCTATCTCTCGACCGGCCAGACCAAGCGCGCGGCGCTGGCCCGCCTGCTGGCGCAGGATGCGCAAATCTGGCTGCTGGACGAGCCGCTCAACGGGCTGGACATTCAAGGTGTGGCACTGGTCGAAACATTGGTGGCACAGCACTGCGCGGCGGGCGGTATCGCGCTGGTTGCCAGCCACCAGCCGATCACCCTGCCTGCCAGTATCACTATCGCCATTGCGGATTTTCTTCCGTGAACGCCCTCACCCGCCTTCTGCTGCGCGATCTGGCGATGCTGCTGCCCGGCGGGCGGCGTGGCGGTTCGCTGTTGCCGTTCCTTTTCTTCATCGCTGTCGCCATGCTGTTCCCCTTTGCCGTGGGGCCAGACGCACCGCTGCTGGCGCGCACCGGAGGCGGCGTGATCTGGGTGGCGGCGTTGCTCGCCGCAATCCTCCCGCTGGATCGGCTGGTCGCGCCCGATCTTGAACTGGGCACATTCGACCAGCTCGCCCTGCGCGGGGTGAGCGAGGAAGCGGCGATGGCCATGCGGCTGATCGCCCATTGGCTGAGCTTTGCCCCGCTGCTGCTGCTCGCCACCCTGCCCGCCGCTGCGCTGCTGGGGCTGGAGGGGGAAACCTTGCGGATCGTGCTGCTGGGCCTGCTAGCCGGTACGCCGGGACTGGCCGCGCTGGGGCTGATGATTTCCGCCCTTACCGCCGGGTTGCGCGTGGGTGCGGCGCTGACGGGGCTGCTGCTGATCCCGCTGGCGGTGCCGATCCTGATCTTCGGCGCGCGGGCGACGGAACTGGCGATCAAGGGGGCGGGCTATGCGGGGCCGATGTACC
>JAGREF010000227.1 GCA_020446665.1 Sphingomonadaceae bacterium | reverse complement strand
TGGTCTTCGCCTTGGCCGGCGATTCGACAATTACGAGCTGCATTATGTTTTCTGTTGCCCTTACGCGTATACGTGTGTGTACGCGTGAAGGTGGGGACGGGATGAGTGGTTCGTCAAGCGGGTATGATGCTTAACAAACGAGGGCTGAAATGACTGAGATCATATTTGAACGCAAGCATGCTGAGGAAGCCATCGCAAAGGCATCTAAGCATGGCGAAGAGTGGCTCTATCAAAACTATCCCAAACCTGGCGGAAATCGACGCAATTCAACAACTGGCTTTTTAGTCTATCGAGGAGAAGTCTTCCCTGTAAAACCTCTAGGTCGGCTCGCGAATGAAATTGCTGGCATGCCGATGACCACTAACCCCAAAACAGGTTATTTTAGAGCGCGTTTTGCGAAGCAAGGCTTCCAACTAATTGACTCTCCGACGAGCGAGGCAGATGCAGCTGACAATCGCCAAAAAGCAATCGCCGAAGTTTGGCAGAGACCAAATCAAGCGGAATTTCGTTCAAAAGTATTCCAACAATGGGGAGCGAAGTGCGTTGTAACAGGCTGCGACGTATTGGGGGCCATTGAGGCTGCTCATATCGTGCCGTTTTCAGAAGGTGGGCATGATGGCCCAAATAATGGGCTCCCATTGCGAGCAGATATCCACCGCCTTTTTGACGCTGGGTTACTCGTCATTCGCCCAGGTTCACTAAAGGCAGAGTTCGCAAAAGGAATTGGAAGCTATTACCGCGATTTTGAAGGTACAAGGATCAAGATTTCCAAAGAAGACGATATAGCTATCGAAGCGGTATCGAGAAACTTGAAAAGGCGGCTACTTTAGACTCACCCTGCCCCCGGCATGGCGCACCAGCCTGCCTGCAATTTCCAGCTCCAGCAAGGCAAGTTGCACGCTGGCAGCGCTTTCACCGGACTGGCGGATCAGTTCGTCTACCGCGATGGGGGCGGTGGTGAGCAGGCTGGCCACATCGGCAGGCTCCGCGCTCTCCAACCCCTCCTCGCCCTCGCCTGCGTCCCATCCGGGCGCGACCGGCTCGCGGAAGGTGGAGCGCGGGGTGCCGTCAAAGCCGCTCAGCAATTCGACCACATCCTCCACCGCCTGCACCAGCACGGCGCCATCGCGGATCAGCTGGTTGCAGCCTTGCGCGCGGGCATCGAGCGGGCTGCCGGGGATCGCCATGACTTCGCGCCCTGCCTCCCCCGCGAGCCGCGCAGTGATCAGCGAACCGCTTTTGGGTGCAGCCTCCACCACCAGCGTCCCGGATGAAAGCCCGGCGATGATCCGGTTGCGGCTGGGAAAATGGCTCCCGCGCGGTTCAGTGCCGGGCGGTTGTTCGGCCAGCAACAAGCCCTCACGAGCGATCCGCTCCTGCAGATCGGCGTGCTGCGGCGGATAGGCAATGTCGATCCCGCTGGCGATCACGCCAATGGTGGCCGGCAGCGCGCCCTGATGGGCCGCCCCGTCAATCCCCCGCGCCAGCCCGGAAACGACGGTGAACCCTGCATCGGCCAGCCCGGCCGCAAATTCGCGAGCAATCTTCACCGCCGCCGCGCTGGCATTGCGCGCGCCAACCATGGCGACACAAGGCTGCGCTGCCAGTGCGATATTGCCGCGACAGGTCAGGATCGGTGGCGCGCTGTCCAGCTCGCGCAGCAAGGCAGGATAATCGGACGAATCGTGAAACAGATAGCGTGCACCTGCCGCACGCACCGCCGCGACTTCGCGCTCTATGCCTTCCGCAGGTGCAGCGCGATAGGCGCGCCCACCCCGCTTTGCGAGATCGGGCAAGCCCTCCAGCGCGGCCTGTGCCGTGCCAAACCGGCGCAGCAGCTGGCTATAGGAAACCGGCCCGATATTGGGGCTGCGCAGCAAGCGGATACGGGCAAAGGCTTCTTCCTGGGAAAGTGCAGGACGATCCGCCCCGTCGCTCATTTTTTGCTGCCGATTTTCGGTTCAGTCCCGGCGCGCAGCCGGGCGATATTGCCCCTATGGAGCCACAGCACCAGCACCGCGATCACCACCAGCACTGGCACGAATTGGGCATAACCCAGCACTGCAGCAGCGATGACAGGCACGATAACCGCAGCCATCCCCGCCACTGAGCTGATCCGCCCAAGCCCCAGCACAGCCAGCCATGTGATCGCATAGGCCAGCCCAATGGGCCAGGCGATGCCGAAGCTCACTCCCGCATTGGTCGCCACGCCCTTGCCGCCCCTGAACTTCAGCCAGACCGGGAAACAATGGCCAATCACCGCCGCCAGCGCGGCGGCGGGCACCGGCCCCCATTCCGCAGCGGGCATGGCCTCCGGCTGTGCAAACAGGCGCCATGCCAGCCACACCGCCAGCCAGCCCTTCGCCAGATCGAGCAGCAGCGTCAGCGCGGCCAGCCATTTGCTGCCGGTACGCAACACATTGGTCGCCCCGATACTGCCGCTGCCGATGGAGCGCACATCGCCCTTGCCGGTCAGCAGAGTCAGCACCAGCCCGAAGGGAACAGAGCCAAGCGCATAGCCCATCAGGGCCGCGAGAAGGGATTCGGAAATCATGGACAAGTCCCTATCACCGCGCTTGCACTTGTCGAAGGGGCTTGGTTTGATTTAGGGCCAGTTTGGACAAGAAAAACAGGGGCCAGTGTCCCGCCCGGAGTGCCCATTCCTTGGACGTCGATCCCGCTTCCCCGATCCTGTTGTTCGATTCCGGCGTTGGCGGGCTATCTGTGCTGGCGGAAGTTCGCAAGCTGCTGCCCGATGCGCCGGTGATCTATGCCGCCGATCTCGCGGGCCTGCCCTATGGTACCAAGACCGAAGCAGAGATTGCGGCGCGCGTTGCCGGTCTGCTCGGCCGGATGAGCGAGCGATACAAGCCTCGCCTGATCTGCATTGCCTGCAACACCGCCAGCACTATCGCGCTGGGGATGGTGCGTGAAGTGCTGCATACGCCGATTGTCGGCACCGTGCCCGCGATCAAACCTGCCGCAGCACTGACAAAGACCGGCACGATCGGCCTGCTCGGCACGCTGGCAACTGTTCGCCAATCCTATGTCGACGAGCTGGAGGCCCAGTTTGCGCAAGGCAAGCGCCTGATCCGCCATGGTGCGCCGGGGCTGGTGCGGGCTGCCGAACTGAAGCTGCGCGGTGGCACGCCAGACCCCGCAATCATTGCCGAGGCTGTGGCCGGTCTGCGCGATCAGCCCGGTGGAGAGGCGATTGATACAGTGGTCCTCGCTTGCACCCATTTCCCGCTGGTGGAGGAGGAATTGCGCGCGGCGATGGGCGATGATGTGCAATTCGTGCATGGCGCAGCCGGGATCGCCCGCCGCATTGCCTATCTGACACAGGGGCAGGAATTCCGGCGCGCCGCGCCGGACAAAGCCGTGGTGACCACCGCAGCGGCCCCGGATCTGCTCAATCTGTTCAGCCCATACGGGATCACAGAGATCGAAAGTCTTTGAATGGCGGGACTTTAGTTGCGAATCACTCGCAAAGATCGCGGTGGCATTGCATTCCGAAACTGACTAAATCGGCAACCCTGAACTCGGCCCGCAGGGCGATGATGCGCAGGGAAACCCGTGAATTACGACCAGATTTTTGACCAGGCGATTGACCGACTCCATGCGGAAGGTCGCTACCGCGTGTTCATCGACATCTTGCGGAACAAGGGCATGTATCCCAATGCCCGCTGCTTTCATGGACATAATGGGCCGAAGCCGATCACCGTTTGGTGTTCCAACGACTATCTCGCCATGGGTCAGCATCCCAAGGTGATCGCCGCGATGGAAGAGGCGCTGCATGATGTTGGCGCCGGTTCGGGCGGCACGCGCAATATCGGTGGCAACACGCATTACCATGTCGAGCTGGAAGGCGAGCTGGCGGATCTGCACGGCAAGGAAGGCGCGCTGCTGTTCACCTCGGGCTATGTCTCCAACGATGCGACGCTCTCCACCCTGGCCAAGCTGCTGCCGGGTTGCGTGATCTTCTCGGACGAGTTGAACCATGCCAGCATGATCGCGGGCATCCGCAATTCGGGCTGCGAGAAGCGCGTGTTCCGGCACAATGATGTGGAGCATCTGGAAGAATTGCTCGCCGCCGAAGACCCGGCCACGCCCAAGCTGATCGCCTTTGAAAGCGTCTATTCCATGGATGGCGATGTCGCCCCGATCCATGCGATCTGCGATCTGGCGGAGAAGTATAACGCGCTGACTTATATCGACGAGGTTCACGCGGTGGGCATGTATGGCCCGCGCGGCGGCGGGATTTCGGAACGTGACGAAGCGGCTGACCGGATCGACATTATCGAAGGGACGCTGGGCAAGGCCTTTGGCGTGATGGGCGGCTATATCGCGGCGGACAAGCGGATCATTGACTGCATCCGTTCCTACGCCCCCGGCTTTATCTTCACGACCTCGCTCAGCCCGGTGCTGGTGGCCGGCGTGCTGGCCAGCGTGAAACATCTGAAATCGTCGAGCGCAGAGCGCGACGGGCAACAGGCCGCTGCCGCCACGCTCAAGGGCATGTTCCGCGATGCGGGCCTGCCAGTGATGGACAGCACCACCCATATCGTCCCGCTGATGGTGGGCGACCCGGTGAAGGCCAAGCGGATCAGCGACATTCTGCTCGCCGAATATGGCGTCTATGTGCAGCCGATCAATTTCCCGACCGTGCCGCGCGGCACAGAGCGCCTGCGCTTCACCCCCGGCCCGGCCCATAGCGAAGAGATGATGGCCGAGCTGACCAAGGCGCTGGTCGAGATCTGGGACCGGATGGAACTGGAGCTGAGGCAGGCGGCCTGAACGCCCTCACCTATGCCACTACGAAAAAGCCCCGCCAGCGATGGCGAGGCTTTTTGTTTGAGCGGGGATCAGGCTCTTCAGCGCAAGCTCACCACATTGTCGCTTTCACGCGGGTCGATGCGGTCGCCGCGATAGAGGCTGGCCATGGGCTCGTCTGCCACATTCACCGGCACGGCATTGCCAAAGCCGTTGAAGCCGGTCTTCATCGCCGCGCCATAGGCGCCGAGCATGCCGATCTCGATATAGTCGCCCGCCTGAATATCACCGGGCAGCATGAAGGGACCCTTCATGTAATCGGCATCGTCGCAGGTGGGGCCATAGAAGGCGAATTCGGCCTCAGCGTCGAACAGGTCATCTTCCAACGCGCTGACGGGGAAGCGCCAGTCGACATGGGCAGCATCGAACAACGCGCCATAGGCACCGTCATTGATGAACAGCTCTTCGCCGCGGCGCTTTTCCACGCGCACGATCAGCGAGCTGTATTCCGCGCACAGCGCCCGGCCCGGTTCGCACCAAAGCTCTGCGTTATAGGCGATCGGCAGGTTTTCGAAGTGGCGATGGATGACGCTGAAATAATCCTCCAGCGGCGGCGGTTCCATCCCCG